>USMH01000119.1 GCA_900555745.1 uncultured Collinsella sp. | reverse complement strand
GACGTCGCTGATTTTTACCTTTGCCATAGCGGCCCCTTTGATGCGTTTCAAGTACAAGCCAGATTGTAGCATCCCAAACCAACCAAAAAGGGATAGGTTTATTTTGACAGGTTTTATCTGGGGAAACGCTGTTGCCAACGCGACCACCACGAAGGGGACAGGTGCCTTTGTGGTGGTTTGGACCGGCTGGACGTGTGTGCATCGGGTGGTATCTAAGTTGAGATACCACTTCTGGTATATCAGCTTGCGTTTGCGTGAGTACAATACTCGAACGTTGTACGTCTCAGCGCCCCTTGTGCGTGGACGTCTTGCAGTCACGCGAACGAAGGGATTTATCCTATGTGCGGAATCGTCGGCTACACCGGCTCTGATATTGCAAAGAACATCCTGGTCACGGGCCTCAAGCGTATGGAGTATCGCGGCTATGACTCCTCGGGCGTCGCGCTCGAGGTGGGCGAGGGCGCCACGGCGCACCTCGACGTCATCCGCCGCGTGGGCAAGGTCGCGGGCCTGGAGAGCGAGCTTTCCAACATTGACAGCGACGCTACCTGCGGTATCGGCCATACCCGTTGGGCCACCCACGGCAAGCCCTCCGTCGTTAACGCTCATCCCCACACCAGCTGCGACGGTCGTATCGCCATCGTCCACAACGGCATCATCGAGAACTTTGCCGAGCTGCGCGAAGAGCTGGAGGGCCGCGGCCACCACTTTAAGAGCGAGACCGATACTGAGGTCTTCGCGCATCTGATCGAAGAGGCTTATGCCGAGACGCACGACCTGATGGCCTCCGTGCGCGAGGCTTGCGCCCACGTGGTCGGCGCCTATGGTCTGGCCGCCGTGTGCGCTGACGAGCCCGGCGTGATCGCCGTGGCCCGCAAGGATTCCCCGATCGTGGTCGGCGCGGGCGAGACCGGCGCTTATGTCGCCTCCGATGTCATCGCGCTCATCGACGCCACCCGCGATGTCGTGGTGCTCGAGGACGGTCAGTTTGCCAGGCTCACGCCCGCAGGCGTCGAGTACACCGACGAGGCCGGCAACGTTATCGAGCCCAAGGTCACCCACATCGACTGGGACCTGGACATGGCAGAAAAGGGCGGTTATCCCGACTTTATGCTCAAGGAAATCCACGAGCAGCCGCGCGTCGTGCGCGACACGCTGGTCGGTCGTATGACGCCGGCCGGCGAGCTCGACATCGACGAGCTGGGCCTTTCGCTCGAGGAGCTCAACGACATCGATCGCGTCTACGTGATCGCTTGCGGCACCAGCTATCACGCTGGCCTCATTGCCAAGAATCTCATTGAGGGCTGGGCTCGCATCCCCACCGAGGTGGAGGCGGCCAGCGAGTTCCGTTACCGCAATCCCATCATTACGCCGACGACGCTTGTCGTTGCCGTGTCCCAGTCGGGCGAGACGGCCGATACCCTTGCCGCCATTCGCGACGCGCGCATCAAGGGTGCCAAGGTCTTCGGCATCACCAACGTGGTGGGCAGCCCCGTAGCGCGTGAGAGCGACGGTGTTATCTACACCAAGGCTAACAAGGAGATCGCGGTCGCCTCGACCAAGAGCTTCATCGGCCAGGTTGTGAGCCTTACGCTTTTGGCCCTGCTGCTGGCGCAGGTCAAGTACCGCTTGACCACCAAGCAGGCGCGCATGCTGTTCCGCGAGCTTTCCGATACGGCCGAGCAGATCCAGTGGATTTTGGATACCCAAACCGAGGCCGTGCATGAGGCCGCCCTGCTGTGCAAGGACGCGCAGTCCGCACTGTTCGTGGGTCGCGGCATGGGCGCCGCTATTTCCTACGAGGGTGCACTCAAGCTCAAGGAGGTCAGCTACCTGCACGCCGAGGCCTACGCCGCCGGTGAGATGAAGCACGGCCCCATTGCCCTGATCGACCCGGGCTTCCCTGTCATCGCTGTGGCCACCAAGAGTGCCACCTACGACAAGACCGTGTCGAACCTCATGGAGTGCAAGGCGCGCGGCGCCAAGGTCATCGTCGTTGCCACCGAGGGCGACGAGGAGATCAACAAGATCGCCGACTGCATCATCCGCGTGCCAGCAGTCCGCGACGTGTTCAGCCCCATCACGGCGAGCGTCCCGCTGCAGCTGCTCGCCCGCGAGGTCGCCATCCTGCGCGGCTGCGATGTCGATCAGCCCCGAAACCTCGCTAAGAGCGTCACGGTAGAGTAGTTGGTTCCGCCGTTCTAGCGACTAAGGCCCGGCTCCGCATCAAGACGGAGCCGGGCCTTGTTGCATTTTCCCAGGTAAAACCTGCCAAAATGAACCTGTCCCTTTTTGGCAGGTTAACGGAGCTTGCTGGTCTCGAAGTACTCGGGGAACTGGTCCAGAACCTCGGTTTGGTTGCGGAACATCATGTGCAGGTGCTTGCTGACCAAAAAGCTCGCTTCGATGGGGTCGCGACCGGCGATAGCGCGGCGAATCTGCTTGTGCTCGTTCACGATGTCCTGATTGTCGAGAACCTGCGTGGCGGCGCGCAGCCAGCGGAAGCGCTCCAGGTCGGCATTGGTCTCTTCGAGCCACGACCACACGGTGCTGCGACATGCGATGCTAAAAATCATGTGATGCATGAGGTTGTCGCTCAAAAAGAAGCCGATGCGATCCTCCTCGGCCATGGCCTTTTCCTGCAGCACGATGGCGCGGTCGAGCTGCTCGATGCCGGCCGACGTGGCGCGCGCACAGCACTCCACAATCACCTGCTTTTCCAGATGCTCGCGGATGTAACAGGCACTCTCGGCAAGGGTGAGGTTGATGGGTGAGACGTAGGTGCCGCTCTGGGGCACGGTGCGCACCAGGCCTTCCTGCGCCAAGCGAACCAAAGCCTCGCGCACGGGCGTGCGACCCATGTCCAGGTCATCGCAAAGCTGCTTGACGCCCAGCTTTTCGCCCGGCTTGTAGTCCAGGTAGACGATTTTGCGTCGAATGGTGTGGTAGGACTGGTCCTGTAGGCTCGTTTCCTGCTCGCCGACGTGCATCGATTCTTCCATAGCGCCTCGCAACTGTTCTATCAAACTCATATGTCAGTTGTTAATTATGCCGCGAATCAGCTCTCCGCGGTGGGTAATTCGGCTGTTGCCTGAGAACTATCGCGGCATCTTAGTCTGTGTTTGCGCAAGGCTGTGCTCAATGTTGCCGTATCATAAGCCGTCGCAAACGTGAAATAGAAAGAAGGAATCCCATATGCAACTGGCAAATATCGTACGCGAGCGCTGGAAAGGCGTCTTGTTCTGCCTGATCATCGCCATTCCCGCGACGTTGCTCGGCAAACAGGTTGAGGTGGTCGGCGGTCCGGTATTCGCCATCCTCTTTGGCATGGTCCTGGCGCTCGTCTTTCCCAAGAATCGTCGCGAACAGCTCGCCGCCGGCGTCACCTATACGTCCAAAAAAGTCTTGCAGTACGCGGTTATCCTGCTTGGCTTTGGCATGAACCTCTCCCAGATTCTGTCCAAGGGCGCCCAGTCGCTGCCGATTATCGTGGCGACAATCTCGACCTCGCTTGTCATCGCCTTTGTGCTCTGCCGCGTTATGAACGTGCCGGGTAAGATCGCGACGCTTGTGGGCGTGGGTTCGTCGATTTGCGGCGGTTCTGCCATCGCCGCGACCGCACCTGTCATCGATGCCGACGATCGCGAGATTGCCCAGGCTATTTCGGTTATCTTCCTGTTTAACGTTATCGCGGCGCTCGTGTTTCCAACGCTCGGCGGCATGCTCGGGCTGACCAACGAGGGCTTTGGCCTGTTTGCCGGCACCGCCATCAACGACACCTCGTCCGTAACGGCTGCGGCGAGCGCTTGGGACAGCATGCATCCCGGCGCCAATGTGCTCGAGAGCGCCACAGTGGTCAAGCTCACCAGGACGCTTGCCATTATTCCCATCACGTTGGTCCTCGCATGCTGGCAGATGCATCTGGCACGCAAGTCCGGCGGCGACGCTAAGAGCACGTTCTCGCTTAAACGCGCGTTTCCCATGTTTGTGCTGTTCTTTGTGCTGGCGAGCGTGATCACCACGGTGCTTCAGCTTCCCGCGTCCATCACGGCGCCCATCAAGGAGCTGTCGAAGTTCTTTATTGTGATGGCCATGGCGGCTATTGGCTTTAATACCGATATCGTCGAGCTGGTCAAAAAGGGCGGCAAGCCCATCGCGTTGGGCTTTTGCTGCTGGATTGGCATTGCGTGCATGAGTTTGGGAATGCAACACGTGCTGGGAATCTGGTAGAGAAGTAGCTTATTCGCGTGCTGGCTGCCGGTGAGCGCATTCTCACGGTGGAGCGATAGGAGCTCTTGCGGGTATGGCTTGTCC
>USMH01000118.1 GCA_900555745.1 uncultured Collinsella sp. | reverse complement strand
CCTCATACGTCACATGCTTGCTGTCGCTCATCTGAGCCTTCCTCTCCCACTACCGTGGCGCCGCCCGGGCGCCAAACGGTGCTCATAGTTGCGTTCATTTCGGCGCGCGCCATAACAACGCGCGCCGTCATATCAACAAAACAGCAGGTAAAACCTACCAAAATAAACCTGTCCCTACATGGCAGGTTTTAGGCCTCGCCGTGTTCCTCTTCCCAGCTGCGGTCGTCGTATTTCTCGACCACGGCGTCGTCGTCAAAGTGCAGCGGCTTGTCCAGGTTGCGGGGCTTAAAGCCCTCCATGAACTTGTCGCGGCCAAAACTCTCGGGAATCGCCACGGGGTAGCGGCCGGTAAAGCACGCATCGCAGTAACCGCCCTTGGGCATGACCTTAAGCAGGCCCTCGACCGAAAGGAAGGCCAGCGAATCGGCGCCGATATACTCACAAATCTCATCAACCGTCTTGTTGGCGCTGATAAGCTGCGACTGCACGTCGGTATCGATACCGTAGAAGCACGGCCAGATGACCTCGGGCGAGTTGATGCGGATATGAATCTCCTTGGCGCCGGCGTTGCGCAGCATCTTGACGAGCTGCACCATGGTGGTGCCGCGCACGATGGAGTCGTCGATGACGACCAGGCGCTTGCCCTCGATGTTGTCGCGCAGCGGGTTGAGTTTCATACGCACGCCCATGGCGCGCAGCTCCTGCGTGGGTTCGATAAACGTACGGCCCACGTAGCGGTTCTTGATAAGGCCCTCGCCAAAGGGAATACCGCTCTCGTGCGAATAACCCTCCGCGGGCGGCAGGCCGGAGTCGGGCACGCCGATGACCAGGTCGGCCTCGACGGGCTCCTCGTGTGCCAGCTGACGACCCATGTCATAACGGCAGGCGTAGACGCTCTTGCCGTTCATGATGGAGTCGGGGCGAGCGAAGTAGACCTGCTCAAAGATGCAGTTAGCAGGCTCTTCGGCGGCAGGCACGCCCTGCTCGGACACAAGGCCCTCGGCGCTGATGCGCAAAATCTCGCCGGGACGGACGTCACGGACGTACTCGGCACCCACGATGTCGAGTGCGCAGGTCTCGGAAGCAACGACCCAGCCGCCGGCGCGCGTGACATGGGTGGTGGCGTCGACCGTCGCGGCGCCGTCCTGCGACGGCAGCTGCGAAACGGATGCGGCATCGGCCTGGTCCAGACCCTCGTCCACCAGCTTGCCCAGCACGAGCGGGCGAATGCCGTGCGGATCGCGGAATGCGTAGAGCGCCTGCTCGTTGATGAGCGTCATGGCGTAGCCGCCGCGCACGAGCTCCATGGTCTTACGAATGCCCTCGCGCAGATGACCCGTACGCTGGGTAAAGTAGCCGATAAGCTTGGTCGCGACCTCGGAATCCGAATTGGAGAGGAACGGCACGCCCAGCTCGATCAGCTGGCGGCGCAGCTCGTCGGTGTTGACCAGAGTGCCGTTGTGAGCAAGCGCGATAATGACGCTGTTGATGGTAGAAAGATGCGGCTGAGAGGCTTCCCAGCTCTTGGCACCGGCGGTGCCATAGCGCACGTGGCCCACGGCCAGCTGGCCAGAGAGCGTCGACAGGTCGGCGTTGGAGAACACGCGATCGAGCAGGCCCAGATCCTTGCGAACCATAACCGTGCCGCCGTCACCCACGGCGATTCCAGCCGATTCCTGGCCACGGTGCTGCAGCGCACGCAGGCCAAAGTACGTCAGTCGAGCCACGTCGCGATCGGGCGCCCACACACCAAAAATGCCGCATTCCTCATGCAGCTGGTCGGAGTCCGGATCATACGTCGACATGGTCTTCACCTGTCCCGCGGCACGCTCGGCCGCGCGGATGGTTTCTTGAGACATGGCATCCCCTCAGAGCCTCGTTATTTGGCGTTACCTGCCCTATTATACGCACGGCAAGACAAGCACTCCCGCGCATGAACAGCGCTTTTTAAAAGCCCACCGAGCTTATTATCCGTTTTGCGACCAAACATTTTATTGGGTAGTCCACTCTCAGGGGCAACGGCCTCGAAGACTTCCCGTGCGCCGTGTCTCGCCCGCGCTAGGGGCTACATTGTTGCAATTGGGACGTTCGTCCTGTCTTTTAGCTGGTCGTCGGCGTATCCTTGTAGGCTACTACAAGACGAGAAAGGTAGCGTATGGATCGAAATCAACTCGACCCCAGTGTCCCCAGCACCACGGAGGCCAAGAAGATCCCCCTTATCATCAAGGTCTACGCAGTCCTGTGCACCCTATCTGGCGTGGGCACGCTCCCGTCAGTCGCCGTCTTTATGTGGCAGGTCATCACCGCACTCATTAACGGCAACGTCGCCGCTAAGCTCGGTGATAACACCCTAGTCGCGGTTGGCCTTATCGTCGCCGGCATTATGCTCTCGGCGGCAAGCGCGATCATCTTGATCGTCTTTGGCCTGGACCTCATCAAGGACCAGCGGCGCAATGCCGCCCGCCTGTCTTACGTCCTCATCGCATTTACCGTCGTGGAGCTTTTAGTTGACGTGATGCTCCAGGGCATCGGACCCTTCCTGCTGCGCCCCGCCGTCCAGCTTGTCATCCTCATTGCGCTGTCGGCCACCGTCGACCCCACGCTACGCCAGGAGCGCGAACTGCAGCGCCGTCTGCAAGAGATGCTCGACCGCGATGCCGCCGCCGAGGGGATGCTCGGCCGCGACGAAACCGGCGAGGGCTACATCAAGCTCAACTACTTCAACCTGTTCTGGGTATTCTTCGTCTGCAGCGTGTTAGGTCTCATTCTCGAGGAAGTCTGGCATATGGTCGTCGTCGATCCCGGCGTCTATCAGGACCGTGCCGGTATGCTATTTGGCCCCTTTAGCCCCATCTACGGATTTGGCGCGGTGCTCATGACCATGGCGCTCAACCGCTTCTATAAAAAGAATCCTCTGATCATTTTCCTGGTAAGTGCCCTGATCGGCGGCGCTTTCGAGGTGTTTGTAGGCTGGTTTATGCAGACCTCATTTGGCGTGGTGTCGTGGAGCTATTCACACATTAGGCTATTCGGCATGCCCGATCCCATCGCGGTATTGACCGGGGGACGCACATGCACGCCGTTTGCCTGCATGTGGGGCCTGGGTGGCCTCATCTGGATCAAGGTCTTGCTGCCGCGCCTGCTTAAGCTCATCAATATGATTCCATGGAAACGCCGCTACTCTGCTACCGTCATCCTGACCGCCGTCATGTTGATCGACGGCGTCATGACGTTGCAATCGCTCGACTATTGGTATCAGCGCGTCAACGGAACCGTTCGAAATATTCCCGTCGCACAGTTCTATGACAAGCATTTCGATAACGAATATATGGAGAACCGTTTTCAGAGTATGACCATGAGCCCCAAGGACGCCACACGCGTGTAGCAAACGCCAGAGCAAAATAGCTCCAACACATCAAAGCCCGCTGGCAGATCTACATGAACTGCCGGCGGGCTTTCGCTATAGACAGACTCGGATTGCCGACGAGGCCTTACGCCTCGCGCTCGACCTCGCTCACGCACTCGTTCTTGATGGTGCCGACGAGCGACTGCAGCGCATCGACCACATGCGGGCGAATGTCTCCGCCAATGAGCACGAGCATGATGTCGTCGCCCACGGTAAGCTCGCCGCTCGCCAGCCACACGCGCACATAGCCGATACCCGGCATCGTGCGCGTCGCCTCGATAGCGGCCTGCACCTTTTCGGCATCGAAGCCAAACACCATGCCGCCCACCTTGTGGCCTGGCGCCACGCCATCGGTCTCGACTCCGCGCACTTCGGCCTTGGGCGTCGCGCGCACCACGCCGTTGTGTGTCAGGTACATCCCACAATCAGCCGCCGAAACATCGGCCTTGGCTTCGCGCAGCCAAGCATCAACCGAAGGCATCGATTTGCCGTTCTCAAGCATCATTTCTCCTTTTGATTTCCAGGGTAGTCTTTTTGGGACGGGGCCCGGACACTTTATTCCTCGACTGGCGTGAGCACCATGACTGCGCGCGTATTGCTAAATGACAGCGAACGGCAGGTCACAAGCGTTACGACCTTGGTTGCCGAAGCGGCACGATCGGTGGCGTCACTCGCCACGGCAGAAGCACCGTCGAGCATCTCGGACAGGTAATTCTTCAGTCCGTCGTCGCCTTCAAAGTTGGGCGTGCGCGCCTTGGCATACGTGTCCTCGACTACCTTGGTCGCCAGCGGGCGCAACTTATACGTCGCATCGCGCGTGATGTAGTACACGTATTCCATGCTGGCGAACGTCGCCTGATCGGTCGTATCCGAAATCACGTTAAACATCGAGCCGTCGTTCATGTGATGACCGTAA
>USMH01000117.1 GCA_900555745.1 uncultured Collinsella sp. | reverse complement strand
CCTCAAGCTCAATATCGGCAACCCGGCGCCCTTCGGTTTCCGCACACCCGATGAGGTCATCAAGGACATGCGCCAGCAGCTGCCCGACTGCGAAGGCTATTCCAACTCGCGTGGCCTGTTCTCCGCGCGCAAGGCGATCATGCAGTATTCGCAGATCAAGGGCCTGCCCAATGTTCAGATGGAGCATATCTACACGGGCAACGGCGTGTCCGAGCTCATTCAGCTTTCGATGAACGCGCTGCTCGACAATGGCGACGAGATTCTGATCCCCAGCCCCGACTATCCGCTCTGGACGGCGTGTGCAACCCTTGCCGGTGGACATCCCGTGCACTACCTGTGTGATGAGCAGGCGGATTGGTATCCCGACCTGGAGGATATGGAGTCCAAGATCACGAGCGCGACCAAAGCCCTCGTCATCATCAACCCCAACAACCCTACGGGTTCCGTCTATCCGCGCGAGGTGCTCGAGGGCATCGTCGAGATTGCACGCAGGCATCAGCTGATGATCTTTGCCGATGAGATCTACGACCGCCTGTGCATGGACGGCTACGAGCACGTCTCGATTGCCTCGCTCGCCCCCGACCTGCCCTGCGTCACCTTTAGCGGCCTTTCCAAGTCGCACATGATCGCGGGCTATCGTATTGGCTGGATGGTGCTTTCGGGCAACCAGCGCTGCATGAGCGACTTCATCATGGGCGTCAACATGCTCTCTAACATGCGCCTGTGCTCCAACGTGCCGGCCCAGTCGATCGTCCAGACGGCACTCGGTGGCCATCAGTCCGTCAACGACTACATCCGTCCCGGCGGCCGTGTCTACGAGCAGCGCAACTTTGTGTATGAGGCGCTCAACAAGATCGACGGCATCTCGGTGGTTAAGCCGCGTGCGGCGTTCTACATCTTCCCCAAGATGGATGTTAAAAAGTTCAACATCACCGATGACGAGCAGTTCGCCCTTGACCTGCTGCACGAGAAGAAGATCCTGATCACGCGCGGCGGCGGCTTCAACTGGGCTGAGCCCGACCACTTCCGCATCGTGTACCTGCCGCGCATGGAAGTACTCAAAGAGTCCCTCGAAGACCTCGCCGACTTCTTTGACCATTACCGCCAGTCGTAGGGGATAGAAACTCCGCACTATGAAAAGCTCCCTGCAGTTGTTTTGCTGCAGGGAGCTTTCTTGAATCGGCGGAACTAAATAACAATCCCGTTGCAGTGGTCGATTTCGTGCTGGATGATCTCGGCGGTGTAGCCCGAGAAGTTTTTGATGCGGTGGACGAAGTTCTCGTCCAAATACTCCACCTTAATGCGGCGATAGCGGGTACAGGGACGCTCGCCGATCAGCGAGAGACATCCTTCGCTCGTCTGATAGGCATTGACCTGCTCAAGAATTTGAGGGTTGTACATCAGGAGTGTCCTGTTGCCGTCCTTTACGCAGATGATGCGTTTGCGCACGCCAATCATGTTGGCGGCGAGGCCCACGCACTCGTGCTCATGCTCGTGGAGTGTATCCAGGAGGTCCTGTCCGGTCGCGGCATCGTCGGGTCCCGCGTCTTCGGAAGGCAGGCGCAAAAAGAACTCGGATTTCATGATGGGCTTAATCATGGCGGGCTCCTCATGTCTCATGCTTTCGTGGACTTTTAATAATAGCGCGGAAGGAAAGCTGTGCGTCCGCGTTACAATCTTTCGACGTTGGACCATGTTGTCAGACTCGTCGTGTACGGCGTCTGGCGTAAGTCTAGGGCTCATTTTTCGCCCTGGACTGTTCCTCTGGGGCGATGCAACTGTCGTTCCAAGAGGAAGGAAATGCATGGGGAGCAAATCTCAGCAACAAGTTCAAGTAACGCCATCGGCCACTGCGGCGCTTCTCGTCGTTATGTATATTGCGGCCTTTGTTGCCGCGTTTAACGAGAACATCATTAACGTGGCGTTGCACGACATTATGGCGGCCTTTTCGGTGAGTGCCACCACGGCGCAGTGGCTCGTCTCGGGCTACATGATTGTGACGTCGATCTTTACGGCCATCATGGCCTTCCTGTCCGGCCGTTTCTCGACGCGCAAGCTGTTGTTTTTCGCATGCGGATGTATAGTCGCCGGCGAAGTCCTGTGTCTGATCGCTCCGTCGTTTAGCGTTTTGCTGCCAAGTCGTATTTTACAGGCTGCGGGATCGGGCATCTTGTTTCCGCTCATGATGAACGTGGTGCTGTCTTGCGCCCCGCGCGAGAAGCTCGGTCTGTATCTGAGCCTGGGTGGTGCCTGCATTACGCTAGGGCCGGCGTTTGGACCTGTGATCAGCGGTCTTATGTGCACGTTGTTTGGCTGGAGGGCGGTGTTCGTAGTGCCGCTGGTGGCCGGCATTGTGGTCGCTGCGGCGGGCGTAAAGCTTGTTCAGAATGTCGGAGAGCGCTCGAACACCACGCTTGATATTCTGTCGGTTGTTTTGCTCGCCGCCGGCATTACGGCATTTGTGTATTCCGTAGGCGAGTTCTCGACCAATCTGATTGCCGGCATCGTGACGCTTATCGCCGCCATTGTGCTGCTCGGCCTGTTTGCGGCCCGCCAGCTCAAACTCGAGCATCCGGTGCTTAACGTGCGTCCCATGGCGAGCGTTCGTTTTTGGCCTGCGTGCCTGCTTGTGGTGGTGTCGATGATGACGACGTTCTCGATGAGCGTTTTGTTGCCGCTCTATTTTGAGGGCGCATACGGCATGACCGCACTTGTTGCGGGCTTGCTCATTTTGCCGGCGATTGCCTGTAACGCCGTGACCTCGATTGTGGGCGGACGCGTGATGGACGCCCGTGGCGCATGGCCGCTGCTGCCGGTCGGCTTTGCCCTGATTGCCGTGGGGCAGACTGCCATCTCGATGACGGCGGCGAGTATGAACATCGGCGTCGTTGTGGCGCTGACCGTTGTGGTGTATGCCGGAGTCGGTTTGGTGCTGAGCCCCTCGCAAACGGCCGGATTGGAGACGCTACCCGCCGCTGAACATCCTCACGGAACGGCATTGCTTAACACGTGGAACATGATTGCCGCATCGTTTGGCCCGTCGCTGTTTATCGGTCTGCTCTCGAGTTCTGCTGCGACCGCCGGCGCCGCTGGCGCTGCGACAGACGTTGCCCAGGCGATTGGATTTGCAGCTGCCGTGCGTGTAGCGGCTGTAATTGCCGTGGTCGGGTTCGTGGCGTCGCTGGTGTACGCTCGTCGCGAGTCACACATGTCGCATTAATGTGTGCACATAGATTCTGCAGCTAGATTGGATGGCGACACCATAAACTAATGGACGTTTTGCCGAGAGGCATGAATGTTTAAAGCGCAAAGAGTGCGCGACGGGCCCCGCGAATGGGGCGATGATGCCCGAGAGGGCCAAGAAGGAGTCTCATGTCCGAGAACGAAGAGATCATGAACGAGACCGAGAACGAGACCATGGCTGCCGAGGTCGAGGCAGTCGAGACCGTGGAGACCGAAGCTGCCGAGGTTGAGGCTGCTGACGAGGTTTCCGCCGAGGAGGAGGCCGAGGTTGTCGAGGCCGCCGTTGATTACGATGACGAAGAGCTGATGGACAAGATGCAGAAGGCCGCCCGCCTGCTGCGTAGCCGTCGCTTTGCTATTTCCAAGGAGGAGGAGGCCAAGGCCGAGCGCATGGCGAACATCGAGCGCGCCATCAAGCTTCTTGACCTCAAGCCCAAGATGGAGCAGAAGGAAATGTCCGACCTGCTGGGCATGCGCCTCCGTGAGCTTGATGGCCTGATGGCCGAGGCCGAGGCTGCCGATCTGGTCGGCCGCATTGACGACGCCGAGGGCGATATGCGCAAGATCGTCGTCTTCGCTGCCGAGGATGCCGCTGAGGGCCTGGTCGAGCTTGCCAACAAGAAGGAGAAGCTCCTGCCCGAGCTTTCTTACGAGGAGGCCACCGAGCTGATGGCCGCTCTCGATAAGGTTATCGCTCCGCTCGTCGCCATGGGCCTGGACGAGGATCGCGGTCCTCGCGGCGGCCGTGACGACCGTGGTGGCCGTGGCGGCGACCGTGGCGGTCGCGGCGGCTTTGGCGATCGTGGTGGCCGTGGTGGCGACCGCGGCGGTCGCGGTGGCGACCGTGGCGGCCGTGGCGGCTTTGGTGACCGTGGCGGCGACCGTGGCGGTCGCGGCGGCTTTGGTGGCAACCGTGGTGGCTATGGCGACCGCGGCGGCAACCGTGGCGGCTTCGGCGGCAACCGTGGTAACGACCGCGGCGGTCGCGGTGGCGACCGTGGCGGCCGCAACGGTGGCGGCTTCCGCGGTAACCGCTTCTAGCTGTCTCTTATACACATCTCCGAGCCCACGAGACACTCGCTAA
>USMH01000116.1 GCA_900555745.1 uncultured Collinsella sp. | reverse complement strand
AAATGGTGCCCCCAGCGGGATTCGAACCCGCGATATCCACCTTGAAAGGGTGGCGTCCTTGGCCGCTAGACGATGGGGACAGCGGGAAAGAGTATAGCAGACTTTTTTAGCCGTTCACATATCGTTGGCAAACTGAAAAACCACCACAAAGGTGCCTGTCCCCTTTGTGGTGGTGAGGTGCTAGGGGAGGAGCTTCATGGCGGCGTCGTGGGCGGCGTGCTCGTAGGTGTCGTCGAGGGGTTTGAGCGGCAGCAAGGCGGCGGCCTGTGCATCGCCACGGTGCTCGAGGGCATGGGCGATCAGCCAGTCGGCGAGCTCGGGGTTCTTGGGCAGCGCCGGGCCATGCAGGTACGTGCCGATGACGCCCTTGTAGATCAGGCCCTCAAAGCCGTCGTCGCCGTTGTTGCCGGTACCCGTGACGACGGACGTTCCGAGCGGCGTGGCGTCTGCGTCGAGCAGGGTGCGACCTCCATGGTTCTCGAATCCCACAAGGGGCTCGGGTGACAGGTCGGTCTTGACGGCGACGTTACCGATCAGGCGATTGGCGCCGCGCACGGTCTCAGCGGCAATGACCCCCAGACCTTCAATGCGATTTTCGCCCATATAGTACGAACGGCCGAGCAGCTGATAGCTGCCACAGATGGCAAGCAGCGAGCCGCCATCCTCAACATAGGCCGCGACCTTGTCTTTTTGGGCGAGCAGCTCGTGTGCCACGGCTAGCTGGTCGCGGTCGGAGCCGCCACCCATCATGACGATATCGGCATCGGTGAGATCGAGTGACTCGCCCATACGGACCTCGTCCACGCGCACGGGAATGCCACGCCAGGCGCAGCGGCGCTCGAGGGCGATGACGTTGCCGCCGTCGCCGTAGAGGTTAAGGGCATCGGGATACAGGTAGACGATGCGCAGCGGGTGCGAAAGCTCGACTGGCGCGATGCCGACAGGAAGAGCGCTGCCGTCGGCACGGGCTACGGCGCGCCCGGCAACAGCGTCGGCGGTGGCGCCTTTCAGCCCGTCGAGCTCCTTGACCAGCGGCGGGAAGGCCGTGTAGTTGGCGACGGCGTAGAAGGTGTCATCGGCGGCCTCGTCTGCCACGGCGCCAATTGCCTGCGCGACGTCCGAGATAATCGCGGCATCGATGCCGGCGTACTTGAGGCGCACCTGCATGTCGTGCGCGCGCGTGCCTCCGGCAAAGGCGACAAGACCCGGCGTGTCGGCGATGCGCTCAAAGTCGACGTCGTAGATCCACGATACATCGTGTCCGTCGGCGTCATTGTCGTTAAGGAAGAAAGCGCAGAGTCTGCCGCCTGCCGTCTTGATGGACTGGATTTGTCGATCGAAGCCTACGGGATTCTTAGCCAGGTTGGCCTCGACGGTGCGGCCGGCGATATCCCAGCGCCCCATACGTCCGCCGGCGGGGACGTAGGCATCGAGCGTAGGCTGTAGAAGCGCCGTATCCACGCCCAACTCGTGCGCGGCAAAGAAGGCGGCGGCAACGTTGTAGACCATGTACAGGCCGTTGTAGCGTGTGGCGATGTGTGCGGCAGCCGCGTCGGGCGCAGATCCAAAGACCAGGTCAAAGTCGTAGCCGTCGCAGCCGAGCTCCACGCCCGTCACGCGACGGACAAGCGCAGGGCGGGCCCAGCCGCACGAGGGGCAATGGTAGGCGCCGAGCTGGCCGTATTGCACGTAGTCATACTCCAGCGGCGCGTTGCACTGTGAGCAAAAACGTGAGTCGCTAATACGGTCGGACTCGGTGTTGGTGGCGCCGTCGATGCCAAAGGCAATACTCGCGTTGGGAACGCGCGCGGCAATCGAGGCGCACAGCGGGTCGTCGGCGTTGTAGATAAGCGTTGTTGTCGGCGAGAGCTCCAACGCATGGGCGATGACCTCCTGGGTGTGATCGATCTCGCCGTAGCGGTCTAGCTGGTCGCGGAACAGGTTGAGTAGCACAAAGTACGTCGGCTTGAGCTTGGGCAGAACGCGTACGGTGTAAAGCTCATCGCATTCAAAAACGCCCACGCGCTTGCCGCCGCCGGCTCGCTTGAGGCCGCTGCGCGCCTCAAGCAGTGCACCCACCACGCCCGGCTCCATGTTGTTGCCGGCGCGGTTGCATACCACGGTGGCGCCGCTGGCGGCAACGGCGTCGGCGATGAGGTTGGAGGTGGTGGTCTTGCCGTTGGTGCCGGTGATCACCACGCTGCGGTCGACAAGGCCCGCGAGGTCGCTTAGCAGCTCGGGGTCGATCTTCATGGCGATGCGGCCGGGGAGTACGCCGCCCTGGCGTTTGAGGACGGAGCGCAGCCCCCAGCGGGCGATATCGCTCGAGGTGCAGGCAAGAGATGAGCGGAGGTTCATGAAACCGTTCCTAACGTAAACGACATGGTCGGGTCGAGTGCGTCACTAAAAACCGTAGCGGCGCGCAAATTCCTGGGCAAGCTGCGACACGTCTTCGCAGGCATTGGCCCAGGGGGCAAAGTCGGGAGTGTCCGAGATAATACCGTCCGCTTCCCAAACGGCCTGGTGCGAAAGATCCCAGGGATCGTGTGGCTCGGGCCGGCAGGGAAGGTACGGTGTCTGGTACATGGGGTTCAGTAAGAAGAACGCACCGCCCTCGCAGCGGTTGGCAAACTCGCGCAGCGCGCGTGTCGCCGGGCGCATCTTGTTTGTTTTGAACAGCAGGATCGTGCGGGCGAGCAGATACCAAGGAGAGTTCTCGAGCGCGTCAGCCCCGATCTCTTCCTCGAGCTGGTGGGCTAGGGCAAAAAAGCCGTCCTCGTCTTCCAAGCGAGCAAGGGCGAGCAGCACGGTGCCTGCGGCTCGGGTGGGGTAGCCTTCCGCCTTAAGAACACGGCGGGCGTAGTTGGCGGCAGCGCGGTAGCGGGCGCTCGCCATGCACAGCTGCGAGATGGCATCGAGTGTGTGAAGCCACCCGATAAGAGCCGGCTCGCTCACGGTAAGGTCTGCTGCGGTGACACCATCGGCCAAAACATTATTGGCCCAGTAGTGCGAGGCTTCCATGTCGAACCCGGGCACGCTTTGCTGCAGGTAATCGGCCGTGGTCGCCTCGAGCTTCATCAGGTCGCCTAGGCAGGCGTCAACGGGCGTGTCGGCCAGGATGATGGCGAGCAGCTGCGCGTCGACGGCCAGTGCATCGACGCGGACAATTTTGAGCAGCTCATCGCGCATGTCGTCGAACAGGCGATTACGCGTCTGTTCGAACTCCTCGTCGCTGCCCATGTCCTCGATGCGATGGAGCTCGTCGAGCAGGTGGCGATGAACACCGGCATAGGACAGCAGCGCCTGGGCATGCTCGGTCTGCGCATACTTGTGAGGGTTGACGCTTACGTCGTTATGGACAAGCTCGCGTGCTGCATCGGTGAGTTCGGGGTGCGACGCCAGATAGGTGCGCTCCAGGTAGGCGGGGATGTAGACGCTCGGATCCATTAGAGGTCTCCTCCCTTAAACGGCAAACCCTGCTCGGCCGCCCGCAGGATGCGCTCATCGATTTGGGAACGCACGATATCGTTGGTGGCGACCCAGGCGGCAAAGCTGGCGTTGTCGGGGGCGCCCAGGCCCTCCTGCAGTACCGGCGTCGCCTCGGACAGCGCAAGGACAAGCTCGTCGGTGGAGCCCACACCCACGTTGACGCGGGCATAGACGCCATCGGGAAACTCGGTTTGGAAGTAGAGCGCCTCGGCGGCGTGGGGGCACGAACGCGCAAGGATACGCAGGTAGTGCTCGGCGCCCTCGTAGTCTAGCTCGCGCCAGGCAGCGCTCATCAGCGCGATGAGCGTCCACGGGTCCAAGTCACGCTCCGCATCTTTGGGGCGGCGGCGCAGCGGGGTATTCGCGAGGTACGGCACGGAGTGAGCGGAGCGAAAGCGCTTGAGCTCCTCGGCGGGGTATTCGAGCTTTGCCATGGCGAGCATCGCGGTGTGGCGGACATCAGCGGGGTCGTTGGGCGCAAAGTCCAAGCTGCGATTTGCGGCTTCGAGCGACATGCGGTAGCGGCCGCTAATGAGGGCACGCGATGCCAAGGCGGCAAGCCAACGCAGATAGGGGCGGCGCGTAAGGTCGCCTGCGGCCTCGCGCTCGTAGGGGTCCTGGGCCGAGGCGATTTTGAGCGCCAGGTCGTGCTCGACCTCATCGCACTTGGACACCAGGTACTGTACGTATTCCTCGTTGGAGCCGGCGGTGAGGGCGGTCAGCATGCGCTGAGCGTCCCAGTTGGTCGGGTCGAGCGCGGCTGCCTCGCGGAGCATGTTCTCGGCAGCTGCCTCTTCTTGCTCTGCCTGGGTATCGTCAGGGATAAAGGGAATGCGGTAGTCGACAGCCTCGACCACCTTGGCAA
>USMH01000115.1 GCA_900555745.1 uncultured Collinsella sp. | reverse complement strand
GGAATGCCCTGCTCGACGCCGGCTGGGGGTCGGCGCTGCGCTCGATCGCCGACCGTGTGCTGCCCAACCCCGAGATTGCCATGTGGGCGCCCGCGCCCGCGGCTGCGCGCGGGGCTCTGGACCGCTGAGCGCGGCGCAAGTACAATGCCGACGGGAGTTTCAGGAGGTCGAACATGGCAAGGATACTGGCAGTGGATGATGAGCGGGCGATCCTCGACGCGCTCGCGCGCGTCCTCGGCCGCGACGGCCATGAGGTCGTCAAGGCAGCGGACCCGACGGCGGTCCCGGGGACGAACCTCTCGCGCTTCGACCTCGTGCTCTGCGACGTCATGATGCCGGGGCTCGACGGCTTCGAGCTCGTGCGACAGATCCGCCCGGACTTCGACGGGCCCATCATCTTCCTGACCGCGCGCGTGGCCGAGGAGGACGCCGTGGCCGGCTACGGCCTGGGCGCCGACGACTACGTCCGCAAGCCCTTCGGGGCCGCGGAGCTGCGCGCCAAGGTCGCGGCCCATCTACGCCGTGAGCGCCGGCCGCGCTCGCACGCCCTCTCCTTCGGGGAGGTGCGGATCGACCTCGGGGCGCGCGGCCTCGCCGTGGGTGGCGAGGCCGTGCCGCTCACGCCCACCGAGTACGCCATCTGCGAGTACCTCGCCCGCCACCCCGGGCAGGTCATGAGCCGCGCGCAGATACGCGAGGCGGTGCTCGGCTGGGAGAGCGACGCCGACGACGCGGCCATATCCATGCAGGTCAGCCGCGCCCGGAGGAAACTCTCCGAAGCCGGCGCCGATCCGATCGCGACCGTCTGGGGGATGGGGTACAAGTGGCAGCTTTGAGGACCGGGGCGCGAGGTCGCGGGGGCATGCCGCTCTCCTTCGTCATCGCGCGCTACTTCGCCTACGCGTTCGCGGCCGTCGCCACGGCGTGGCTCGCCTCGTTCATGGCGCTCTCCGCGGCGATCAACGCGGGCTTCGTCTACGAGGCAAGCTGGGGGCCGGCCAATGCGCGCGAGGTCGCGGAGGGCCTGGCACGCGACGGCGTCTGCGGGCAGCAGGACGTGCCGACGGCGTACCGCTACCTCATCCTGAACAAGGACGGATACGTGCTGATGACAGACCTCGAAGGCACGCGGCTCGAGGGCGCGGCGGAAATGGCCCGTGCGGCACTCGCCGCGGATCCGGGCACAGTGGAGATCGAGGGCGGGGGCTCGGGCCTTACCTACGCCGCGTTCCCGCTCAAGAGCGGCGGGGCCTGCGCACTCGTCAGCGAGTACCTGCCGCAGTGGGTCTCGCGCGACCTCGCCGGCCTGCTTCCCAACCCGCAGAACCTCATGCTCGTCGGCGCCGCGGCGGGAAGCGCGCTCGCGCTCGCGCTCGTGGCACGCCGCGCGAGCCGCGTGATCTCGCGCAAGATGGCGCCGCTCGCGGAGGCGGCGGGGCGCGTCGGCGCGGGGGAGCTCGACTTCGCGGTCGGCAGCACCAACGTGCGCGAGGTGAACGACGTCCTCGCCGCGATGGACGCCATGCGGGCCTCCCTCGCCGAGTCGCTCGAGGCCCGCTGGGCCGCGGAGCGGGGGCAGCGCGAGCAGGTGGCGTCGCTCGCCCACGACCTCAAGACGCCGCTCACCGTGCTGCGCGCCAACGCCGACTTCGTGGCGGAGGAGCTGGAAGACGAGAAAGACGCCGACCTCGCGGCCGCCGCGCGCGACATAGCCGGCAGTGTCGAAAGGCTCGACGGTTACGTGCGCCTGCTCATCGAGGCCTCGCGCGGGTCCGGCGGGGCGGAGAGGGTCCCCATGCGGCCGGCCGAGCTCTGCGAACAGGTCCTCACCGAGGCCGCCCAGATCGCCCGGGCGCGAGGCGTGACGCTCGACGCGGCCACGGGCCCCGCTGTCGCGGGCGCGCCCGAGGCCCCGCTCGACCGAACCACTCTGGCGCGAGCCGCCGCGAACCTCGTGGTCAACGCCGCCGAGCACGCGCGCTCGCGCGTGGCGGTCTCCTGCGACGTCGCGGGCGGACACCTCGTCATCGAGGTGGCCGACGACGGACCGGGCTTCTCTCCCGCCGCCCTCGAACGCGGCTGTGAGCGCCTCTTCACAGACGACTCCTCCCGCTCCTCGCGCGACGGAGGCCGCCACTACGGGCTCGGCCTCCACGCCGCCTCCGAGGCCGCGAGCGCCCACGGGGGCTCCGTCTCGCTCGCCAACAGCCCCTCGGGCGGCGCGGTGGCCACCATCGCGGTCCCCCTGTGCGGGGCCTGACGACTCAGGCCCTCACACCGGCGTGGCTCGCAACCAAACACTTCCATCTTGAAATACGGGGAGTAAATAGCGAAATCGCAGGTGAAGGGGAGTAAAACGACAAAGAAAAAGCCTCCGTCCCAACCTGGGAACGGAGGCTCGGTTACCGTATTTACTCACCAATGTCGCTGGCGGCTTTGCCGTGACTCTCGTACGAAACAAAACTCAGCGTCACAGTGCGGCACTCAAAAATGCAGGTCAGAACCCTGTCGGGCTACTCCCACTCGATGGTCGCGGGCGGCTTGGACGTGATGTCGTAGCACACGCGGTTGGCGCCGGGAACCTCGGCCACGATGCGGCCGGAAATGCGGGCCAGCACGTCGTAGGGCAGCTTGGCCCAGTCGGCGGTCATGGCATCGCTGGACTCGACGGCACGCAGGATGATCGGGCGCTGATAGGTGCGCTCGTCGCCCATAACACCGACGGACTTGATGTCGGGCAGGACCGCGAAATACTGCCAGCAGCTGTGCTCGGAGTTGCGCTCGCCAGTCTGCTCAAACAGACGCTGGTTGTAGGCGTCGAGCTCCTCGCGCACGATAGCGTCAGCGTTCTTGAGGATCTCGAGCTTCTCCTTGTCGACCGCGCCGATGATGCGGATGGCAAGACCCGGGCCCGGGAAAGGCTGGCGGAACACGATGTGACCCGGCAGTCCGAGCGCCAGACCAAGCGCGCGGACCTCGTCCTTAAAGAAGTGGTCGAGCGGCTCAATAAGGTCGAAGTGCACGCCCTCGGGGAACGGGATCAGGTTGTGATGGCTCTTGATGGTGGCCGTCTTGCCGCCCGTCTTGCGAGCGCCGGACTCGATGATGTCGGGGTAGATGGTGCCCTGAGCCAGATACTTGACCGGCTTGCCATCGGTCTCGAGCTGCTGCGCCACGGCGAAGAACTCTTTCCAGAACTGCGTACCGATGATGCGGCGCTTCTCCTCGGGCTCGGTCACGCCGGCCAGAAGCTCGGCATAGCGGTCCTCGGCGTGGACGTGGATAAAGTCGACGTCAAACTGCTTGGTGAAGACCTCCTCCACCTGCTCGGGCTCGCCCTTGCGCAGCAGACCGTGGTTGATGAACACGCAGGTCATCTGCTTGCCCACGGCGCGGGCGCCCAGCGCAGCCACGACGGAGGAGTCGACGCCGCCGGACAGGGCCAGAATCACGCGGTCGTCGCCGACCTTCTCGCGGAACTCGGCCGTCATAGTCTCGACCAGGTTGTCCATGCTCCAGTTGGGCTCCAGGCCACAGATCTCAAACAGGAAGTTGCTCAGCAGCTGCTGACCGTACTCGGAATGCTTGACCTCGGGGTGGAACTGCGTGGTGAAGATCTTGCGCTCGACGCACTCCATCGCAGCGACCGGGCACACGTCGGTGCTGGCGGTAACGGTAAAGCCCTCGGGCACCTCGGACACGGCGTCGCGGTGGCTCATCCACACGGTCTGCTCCATGGGCGTGGAGTTAAAGAGCTTGGCATCTGCCGTGCGCGTGATGGTGGCGCGGCCGTACTCGCCCACCTCGGAGTGGCCGACCTTGCCGCCGAGCGTCACGGCCGTGATCTGATGGCCGTAGCAAAAGCCCAGGACGGGAAGGCCCAGGTCAAAGATGGCAGGATCGATGGACGGAGCGTCCTCGGCATATACAGAGGCCGGGCCGCCGGAAAGGATGAGCGCAGAGGCGTTCATCTCGCGAATCTCATCGGCCGAGATGTCGCAGGGAACGATCTCGGAGTACACGTTGAGGTCGCGAACGCGACGGGCAATGAGCTGACCGTACTGCGCACCAAAGTCGAGTACGAGGACCTTTGCGGAAGCCTTTTGATCCATGGTTTCCCCCTCTTGTTGGCGGGGAGCCGGTGCCCACCCGCGTGAATGAACGAAAATAACTCCCATAGTGTACACGTTATATGGGGTTTCTCGTCCCTCTCAGCCATCAGCGCACGGCAAACGCACGACCTGGACCCCTATTTGACGGCAATTGAAGTGTTACCAAACGTTACGGATGATGTAATACGTTTGAACATTCATCGCCCTGTGCCACAATACTGCCGAACGACTCCGCCTCTGCGGCGACAAATACGATAGGAAT
>USMH01000114.1 GCA_900555745.1 uncultured Collinsella sp. | reverse complement strand
CGACGAGGGCAGAGGCCAGGATGGTGAGCGAGCCACCGTTCTCGATATTACGGGCTGCGCCCAGGAAGCGCTTGGGCGGATACAGCGCCGCCGAATCGACGCCGCCCGAAAGGATACGGCCCGAGGCGGGCGCCGCCAAGTTGTAGGCGCGGGCAAGACGCGTGATGGAGTCGAGCACCACCACGACATCGCCGCCCAGCTCCACGATGCGCTTGGCGCGCTCGATGACGAGCTCGGCAACGCGGGTGTGGTTGTCGGCGGGCATATCGAAGGTCGAGGCCACGACCTCGCCCTTAATGGAGCGCTGCATATCGGTGACCTCTTCGGGGCGCTCGTCGACGAGCAGGCAGATGAGGTGCACCTCGGGGTTGTTAATCGAGATAGACTGGCAGATCTTCTTGAGGATCGTGGTCTTGCCGGCCTTGGGCGGGGACACGATCAGGCCACGCTGACCCTTGCCGATCGGCGACACGATGTCGATGGCGCGACCGGTAATGGAGTCCTTGCCGTGCTCCATGCGCAGCGGCTCGTTGGGATAGACCGGGGTGAGGTCACCAAACTTGGGGCGGTTGCGAATCTGCTCGGGGTCTAGACCGTTGACGGTCGTGATTTTGGCGAGGCCGGCGCGCTTGTCGCCGCCGCGCGAAGGACGCAGCGAGCCCTCGATGACGTCGCCCGTGCGCAGACGCGCGGAGCGGATGAGGTAGGCGGGCACGAAGGCGTCGTCGTTGGACTTCATGTAGCCATGGGCATGGATGATACCGGAGCTGTCCGGACGAATCTGCAGGATGCCCTTGATGTCGCGGAAGCCCTCGGCCTTCGCGGCGGTGACGTAGATCTCCTCGACGAGCTCGGCTTTCTTCTTGCCGGTCGTCTCAATCTCGAACTCCTTGGCCTTCTCGCGCAGCTCGGCGACCTTCATGGCCGCGAGCTCCTCGCGCGAAAGCGTGGGCTCGGTGGGAGCGGCATTACGCTCCTTGTTGCGCTGCTTGCGATCGTGCTGGCGGTTGCGGCGGTCGTTGTTGCGCTCGTCCTTGCGCTCGTTGCGCTCGTCGTTGCGCTTGTGCTGGCGACGGTTGGGGCGAGCGCCGTCTTCGGCCTCGGCGGGCGCGGCGCCATCGGTTGCGGCGGCATCGGCGTTAGCCGCAGTATCATCGCTGGCCTCGGCCTTGGAATCGCCCTGCAGCTCGGCCTCGGCCTGCTGCTCGGACGCCTTGGCCTTAGCGGACTTCTTACGACCGCGCTTGGACTTCTCGGACGCAGACTGTTCGACGTCTTGGGGCTCGGCGGCATCAGTCGATGCATCGGCGGTCGTCTCGGCGGAATCCTCGGACGCACCCTTCTTGGCAGTCTTGGCCTTGGACGTGCGCTTAGCAGCAGTACGATGGCTGCGACCAGGACGGACGTCGGCGGGCTCGACATCGGCGGGAGCGGCCTCGGAAGTCGTAGCATCCTGGACGGGTGCATCGGCAGCGGTTGCAGACTCGGCGGTCGCCGCAGCATCCCGAGCGGCTGCAGCTGCGGCTGCGGCCTTCTCTGCCTCGACGAAGGCCTTGGGCTTGCGACCGCGACGGTGCGGGCGCAAAGCCGGATCGACAACGGGAACTTCGCTGGCCTCGACAGGCGCAGCGGACTCAGCAGGCGATGCGCCCTCCCCTGCCGCGGAACGAACCGAAGCCTCGGTGAGCTCGAGGGTTACCTGATCGGCAACCTGCTCGGCCTTAGCAGCCGTGCGACGGCGTGTGCGCGGTGCCGGCTTCTCGGTCGGCTGGTCGGCGGCAGGCGTCTCGGGCACAGACGGAGCTGCAAGCTCGGTCAGAGCCGCGGCCTCGCGCTCGGCAGCACGACGGCGGGCGCGCACCACCTGAGCCTCGCTAATCTGCGCCAACGCACGCGCCTGCGCGACCTCATCGGAAATCGGCGCCGAGGAGTCAGCTACAACGGTGCGCTTGGCGCGCGTCGTGCGCGTGGTACGGCGCTTGGGCTTGGTGACCTCCTCGCCGTCAGCAGCAGGCTTGGCCGTGCGGCGCGTGCGCTTGGGCTTTGCCGGAGCAGCCTCCTCACCAGTTGCAGGCACGGCCTTCTCAGCCGTTGCAGCCTTAGGTGTCTCAGGAGCCGAGGTTTGCGCGGGCGCCGCGACCTGGTCCGACGCAACCGGTGCAGCGGGAGCGGCCTGCGTCGTCGTTATTTCGTTTTCTTGCTGTTGATCAGACACAGTGTTTGCTCAACTTTCTTTTCAAGCCCTGTGATCACATGCTCCCTGCATAAACCTTCAGGGCGGCTAAACAGTCTAGCTCCGTCAAATACCGACGGACATCATTGATCTGTATCGAGATATTTGCGTCATATACGCAGCGTTAGTGTAACACAACCGCAACCACCTGCAACTTAGTCATTGAGGACGTTCTTAAACGACTAGTCAAAAGGGACAATCTTTGGTTTAACACCCACAAATCTGACTGCCTCCGCCAAAACTGTGGCGGTTTACTACGATGAATCGCTCAACCGCGATCACTCCGAAACTTGTTGAACTAAAACCGCAGGTAGATGCCTTGCACTTTTTTGCGAAAAGCCGGCGTAGTTGGAATTTCTCATTTCATCGTAGTAAACCGGCATAGTTTCGTATTTCCAGCAGTTCCAAATTCGTCAATACGTCGGCGTTTGCAAAAAGCCCGACCTCCGTGGGAGATCGGGCTTTCAAGGCTTAGTTAAACCAAGTCTGTACGGTCAAATGACCCGTAGCTTACATCTGCTCGGGCGCGGAAACGCCAACGAGGGTGAGCACCAGGGCGAGCGTCACACGGACGGCATCGCAAGCGGCCAGACGGGCACGCGAAAGCTCGGGGTCGACGGGACGGCCCTCGCTCGGCAGCACCTGACAGGCAGCGTAGAAGCTGTGGAAGTCGCCGGCGAGTTCCTCAGCAAAGTGCGTCAGACGGAACGGGGCACGGTCGCGAGCGCAGCTGGCGATGAGGTCGGTGAGCTCGTTGAGCTTGCGCGAAAGGGCGAGCTCGGTCGGGTCGGTCAGCAGCGAGTAATCGACGTTCTCACCGATGGCCTTGGCGGCGACGGCCTTCATGCCCATCTCGTCAGCCTGCTCGGGCGTAACGTCAGCGGCACGGCGCAGGATGGAGCACACACGGGCGTGAGCGTACTGCACGTAGTACACCGGGTTGGAGTTGTCGCGTTTCTTAACGGCCTCAATATCGAAGTCGACCATCTGGTTGGAGCTCTTGGAGATGAGCGTGTAGCGAGCGGCATCGGAGCCGACCTCGTCGACGAGCTCCTGCAGGGTCACCATGGTGCCCTTGCGCTTGGACATACGGACGGGCTTGCCGTTACGCAGCAGGTTGACGAGCTGGCCCAGCAGAACCTCAAACTTGCCGGGATAGCCAAGAGCGTCGCAGACGCAGCGGACGCGCTCGATGTAGCCGTGGTGGTCGGCGCCCCAGATGTCGATGACGTGGTCGACGCGCTGGAACTTATCCCAGTGATAGGCAACGTCGGAGGCGAAGTAGGTGTACTCGCCGTCGGACTTAATCAGGACGCGGTCCTTGTCGTCGCCCAGGTCGGTGGAGCGGAACCACAGGGCGCCGTCCTTGGTGTAGAGATAGCCCATCTTGTCGAGCTTCTCGAAAGCGCGGTCGACGGCGGAGGTGCCGGCGGTCTCGCCCTCGGTGTCCTTCACATACAGCGAACGCTCGGAGTACCAACGATCGAAGTCGCAATTGACGGCGTGGCAGAGGTCGCGCATGTTGTCGACCATCTTCACATAGCCGCGCTCACGGAATCTCTCCATGCGCTCCTGCGGATCGGCGTTGACCCACTTGTCGCCGTCGGTACGCCAGAACTCGGCAGCCTCGTCGATGATGTAGTCGCCGCCGTAGGAGTCCTTGCCCAGAGTCTCGGCAAAGTTGTCCTGGTACGGATGGGTCTCGGGGTGCTCGTCGTTCTCGTCGGCAACAAAGGCGTCGCGGTCTGCGATCAGCAGCTTGTGAGCCTCGTCGATATCCACGCCCTGCTTGGCGATGATGTCGGCAAGCTGCATATAGCGCGTGCTGATGGAGTTGCCGAAGGTGTTCATCTGAGAGCCGTGGTCGTTGATGTAGAACTCACGCTGGATGTCGTAACCGGCGTGGTCCATAACACGGCAG
This sequence comes from uncultured Collinsella sp., assembly GCA_900555745.1. Taxonomy (GTDB): domain Bacteria; phylum Actinomycetota; class Coriobacteriia; order Coriobacteriales; family Coriobacteriaceae; genus Collinsella. The sequence goes on along the minus strand of USMH01000114.1, from coordinate 253 downwards.
AGCGAGTCGCCCAGCGCGGCCCAGCGGCCGTGGCCGATATGCATGGGGCCGACGGGGTTAGCGGAAACGAACTCGACCTGGGTCTTCAGGCCACCACCGACGTTGGACTTAGCGAAGTCCATACCCTTCGCGCGAGCCTCGCCAAAGATGGCATTCTTGACGGCAACGGAGAGGTAGAAGTTGATGAAGCCGGGGCCTGCGATCTCGACCTTCTCGATCGCGGGGTCCTCGGGCATATGGGCAACGATGGCCT
>USMH01000113.1 GCA_900555745.1 uncultured Collinsella sp. | reverse complement strand
GGCACAGGTCGCAGTCTTCGCGCGCCTCGAGCAGGTTAAACACCGAAAGCGAATTAGTCACGATGCGCAGGCGAAACGCCGGCAGCATCGAGGCCATCTGCTCCACCGTAGTGCCCGTGCCCAAAAAGATGGTCGAGCCCTCCTCGATGAGCTCCACGGCGCGGCGCGCGATCTGCAGCTTTTCCTCGGCATGCTTGGTGCGCTTTTCGCTGTGCGAATACTCGTGGCGCAACATAGCGTGGGGACGGCCCTGTGCACTACGGGCTCCTCCGTGCACGCGTTCAATCTCGCCCAGGCTCGCAAGTTCTTCGAGGTCGCGGCGGATCGTCATATCCGAGACACCTAACGCATCCGAAATCTCCTTGACCGAGACCGTGCCCTGCTCATCGAGCAGCTGACGAACCTTATCCTGTCGCTCTGCCTTAATCACGATGAATCCTCGCCGTTCTTTGCGCGCATATCATTCAAACAGTAACGAACAAATTGTATCAGACTCGTTCGCGTCAAAAATGAACGCCCGCACAGCTCCAATCATCACTTTTTTGAGAAAAATACCCCCTGCTTTAGTGGGGTGTAGTGATAATCTCGCCTGTTCGCGCTACAGTTTGTCGGAAATACCTCGATGTTAGGAACCAAATGATCACTTCCGAGCTTTTCGGCACCGCGCCGTGCGGTACCCCCGTTCATCGTTACACCCTCAACGGGCCCGAGATCTGCGTTCGCATTATGGACTATGGCGCCACCGTGCTTGGTATCGACGTGCCCGACATTCCCGGCAACGTGCGCGATGTGGTGCTGGGCTTCGATAAGCTCGAGGATTACTTTGACAACCCCGCCTGCTTTGGCGCGACCATCGGGCCTGTGGCCAACCGCACCGCGGGCGCCACGATCACCATCGACGGTACGGACTGGCATATGCCGGCCAACGAAGGCGCCAACAACCTGCACAGCGATCTTGAGCACGGTCTGCATAAACGCGTGTGGGACGTTGAGCTCGACGAGGCCCATAACGCCGTGCGCATGACCACCTCGCTTGAGGATGGCGAACTGGGCCTTCCCGGCAACCGCACCTTGACGGCCGTGTTTACCGTTACACGCACCGGCGTCTTTCGCATCGAGTATGGCTGCGAGAGCGACCGCGCCACCTACGTGTCCATGACCAACCACACGTACTTTAACCTTGCCGGCCATAACGCCGGCATGGACTGCGAGCACTTCTTTGTTGCCAACGCTGCCCACTACCTGCCCATCAACGAGCAGAATATCCCCACCGGCGAGATCGCTCCGGTCGAGGGCACGCCGTTTGACTTCCGTGAGCTGCGCCCCGTCGCGCCTGGCATGGAGGCCGACGATCCCCAGATTAAGCAGGCACGCGGCTACGACCACTGCCTGTGCATCGATGGCTATCAGTACGGCCGTAATCTGCGCCGCGCCCTGCACGTCGAGGAGATGTGGACCGGTCGTGAGCTGGACTACTACACCACCGCCCCGGGCGTGCAGCTCTACACCGGCAACTGGCTGGGCGACGAGCACGCCAAGGACGATGCTAACTATGGCTGGGGCGCCGGCTTTGCCCTCGAGGCAGAGATGTACCCCGACACACCGCACCAGCCGCTGTTCCCGCAGGGCATTGTGGGCCCGGGTCACCCCTACAGCAATGTGATCGAATACCACTTTATGAGGCACTAAGCCCACAACGCAACATATCGCACAGCAGCGCCCGCCGGCACCACTGCCGACGGGCGTTTTTCTACCTAGTCATTGGGGACGTTCTTAAATGACTAGTCATTGGGGACAGTCTTTAACGTTTGGCGAGAAGGACTGTCCCAATCTGCCGACACTTGGGGACGTTCCTAAAAGGCCGGCACATAAGGAACGTCCCCAAGTGCCAAGGGTGTCCCGTTTGACTAGTCATTTAAGAACGTCCCCAATGACTAGTTGGATGGGGTCGGGATTGGAGCTGGGGAGGTAACGGATTTCTAGCTCTATGCCGAGTTCTTGTAGCTCTTTGAAGGCAGCGATGTCCGTATCGTCTACGGCGACTGCGGGCGTTATGGGGTGCTTGCCCTCCCCCGCCTGCATATGGCCAATGCTGATCTTGGTGATCGGCACACCACCCTTAACCAGCGCGAGTGCATCCGTGGGCGACGCCACCATGATGAGAATCCTTTGGCGCGGCGTTGCGGTATGAATGATGTCGACAGTCCTTTGCACCGAGAAGGACCGCGTCCAGACACCCTCGGGTGTCGCCACCCTCATAGGGGCCCACTTGCGCGAATCAGCCACAATCTCATCGTTGACGATTAAAACAAGGTTGGAACCCACGACTTCGTTCCACAGCTCAACGTCTTGCCCGTAAATAAACCGGTCATCGATGCGTGTGAGAAGAATCTTGGGTTGAGCCATCGCCACCCCATTCTGTTTGAGACCCGTAAGAGCAAGACATCACGTCTCCAATATTAGTGCATTTAAAGTGAGAAAAGCCGTCAGAACACTTGCGCGGATTTGCGATGTCCCGTATCATAGACAGCCGTTGACGCCTCAGTTGCGTCATCACATGGCCGCCAGCGTAGCTCAGTTGGTAGAGCACCGCTCTCGTAAAGCGGGGGTCACCGGTTCGAGCCCGGTCGCTGGCTCCATTGCACAAGATAGCCGCCTTCGGGCGGCTTTTTTGTTGCCGATTTCTGGCGAACATCCGCCGGAATTCGCCCACTCGGTGGACTTCGGGTTTAATGCTTAGGGGCGGGGATTTACCAAAGTGAAATTTTAATGAAAAGAAACCCAGCTGCAACAATTGCCATGGCGAGGGCTCGAATTGGCCATATAGATCTAAAATAGTCACGATACCTTCTCTTTTGCTGGAACGATATATCTATACAAGGTTGTGAGCGGAAAACAAAAATACGTCGATTGCTATCCGACAAACGGGTCTGGAATTGCATTCACCAGCATTTCGGGGCAGATTGATACACATGTACGAAAGGGAACCTATGTGGTGCGTTGGGTTGGAGCTGCTGCAGGCCCGATATGGATTGCGGTCTTGCGCCCCGATGTCCAAATAGGTTTCTCTCTCTAGACGGGAAGTTGCTCATGGACGCCATATATGACGGAGATGACTGGGTCGATCATTATACTTGGCGCCTGGTCGGCTCGAACGACAATGGGGATGTGGTGTTTGATGGACTATGTCCAAAGCATCTCCATCCTTTTGTCTCGTCGTTAATTGAGAGTTCCGCTCGTGTTGCCCCCTACAGCTCGGCATCGCTTCATGATACGGACGTTTTGAAGACCATAAGGGAATCAATTGACGATGGCACGATGAGCGGCCCGCTGTTTTCTCGGCTTGTGGGGCTAGATGAGATTGGCTCGAAACGACTGCTTGCGGGCGAAAAAGTGGAACTCACTTATCGGTCGATGATTTCAATCCTGCGGCTAGCCGATGTTCTTCGCAAATAAATCCAGGCACAACGCCGCCAGCAACTCCCCTACTCAACAAAAAAGCCTCGCCAACCGCAATCCCCAAAGGAACCGCGATCAGCGGGGCCCAAGCGCGTTCCTCCAAGGGATAACGCTCGCAAAACGAACAGCTCAGCCGAGCGGCTCGTTACTCCTCCCAGTAAGCGTCTGCAAGCAGCTTAAAGCAGATCTTCTTGACCGGCTGCGCGCCATCGCCCGGGAACTCGAGCGTGGGCATGTGAGGCTCGCCGGCAACGAACAGCGCGAACTTGTCGTCGGCAAGATCGCCGGCAATCGAGGCGTCTGAATCGACCAGGTCGTAGTCGTCCTTCTCGTCAAACTCCTGGACCAGCGTCAGGCTGCCCGTGGCAACCTTAAAGGCCTCGCGACCCTCAATGTCGATCTGCAGGTCGTGATAGCGCTGATGCGTCTCGTAGTGAGCCTCTGCCTCGGGACGCGTCGTGGGAGCCATGACGTTCGCAAAGACCTTGTCGCCCAGAATCGGATGGCTGCCGACCTCGAGCTGCGCCGGGTCGTTCTCCTCGAGCCAGTCGATCAACACGTCGAGGCCCTTGAGCATTCCGCGGTACTCCTCGATATCGCCCAATGCACCGTAAATCATCTAAATCCCCTCTCGGATCGCTTCTTTGGCGGCTACTCGGCAAACGCGTTACCGACGCTGTTGCCACCCACATACGTCTCGACCAGGGTAAGGTCGGGATTGAACACGACAACGTCGGCGTCGCGCCCCGACATAATGCTATCGCACTTGTCGTCGACATGAGCTAGCAATCGATGCCGGGGCCGACGCCCAAGCCCTTACAGCTCGGTCACGACAACGCCGTTGTAGACCTCGTCCCAACGGTCCATGACCAGATGGCCAGTCATGGGATCCATGGCATTGAGCTTGCCGCAGGTGTTGGCGGTACGCAGCACCGTCTCGTCGTCTGCGCCAGCAGCAATGGCATGCGCGAAGCCAGCG
>USMH01000112.1 GCA_900555745.1 uncultured Collinsella sp. | reverse complement strand
GCCGTTGCCCATGAGCTTTGCAACGTAGGATTCCAGCCCAGTACCCGTGCTCTCAGTCTTTTTTGGCACAGATTCTCCCTTCATAGTCCACAGGACTCAATACTTTAGCACACACATTGACGTCTATACCCAAAAAGAGGACTGGATATAGGCGAGAATACGCTGGTTGACCACAACATCTAGGCTTGTTCGGTGCCCGCGGCCTCCAGGCCGATCAAACGGAACGGGTCCGCCACGCCGCCGATCGACTTTTGCAGCTCGCGTTGACGCTGCGAATCCTGCGCGGCCTGCACGGTCAGCGCGCGACGGGCCTCATCATCGAGTGAACGGTCCTGGCGCAGCTTGGCCTGTGCGGCACGCATGCGGCGCTTGATGGTGTAGAGCTCGAGCGTATCGAGCATAAACACGATGTTCGTCTCGGTAGGGTGCTTGCTCGTCGCTGAGATGCGCCCGGCACTCACAAGCGTTGCCGCATCGGGACACACTGAGCGCGCCGCATCCATGCAGGTTGCAGGATCGGTTCCCGGTGGCATTGCCAGAACGGCCCATGCGATGGACTCGTGACGTGGGTCAACCCACTCGATGGAGCAGATGCGGTCGGCATACGTGCGGAACAGGTCGGGGTAGCTCGTGAGCATGGTCAGCAGCTCGCGCTCCCCTGCCAAGGACTTACGCTCAAGATCGGTAAGAATCACCGGCGCTGCCGCAGCCGGTGCGCCCGAACCATCAGCCACAGGAGCAGCGCCCATACCATCAGGTACGTCAATCGGCGGAAGATTGTCGACGACCTCCACGGGCGCGGCACCGTAGGCATCGAGCGGGACGTAGTCGTACGGCTCTTCTTCGACCGGCGCGGACACCGGCGGCGTCGCGCCCGATGCCCAAGCACCGCGACCGGCATCACGAGAACCCGATGCCCGACCGCCCGCATTTCCAGAGCGTTCGGCCTGCGCCCGCTGGCGCTCATAGTTCTGCTCACGACGTCGTTCCGCATCCTCGCGCTTGGCGACATCGCGAAACACACGGCCCGAGCTCGCGCGCACGGTCTCCAGATCCAAACCCAGCAGGTCGGCAATCTGGATAAAGTACGTGTCGATCATATAGCTATCGCGCAGCGGATAGATGAGCGTCAGCGCATCCTCGAGCGCCTTGGCGCGACCGCCCGGCGTGGTAATGTCGCTCGACTCCTGCAGCGAACGGTAGACAAAGTCCATGAGCGGCTCGGCCGCGTCGATGCGCGCCTGCAGCTCCTGGCCGCCGTGCGCCGTAATAAACTCCATAGGGTCGTTGCCGTCGGGCAGCACCACGCAGCGCAGGTCCATAGAATCCTGCTCGATAAACTGAATCGCACGGCGAGCGGCCTTCTGGCCCGCGGCGTCTCCGTCAAACATATAGACGATGCGCTTGGCAAAGCGGGTGAGCGTCTTGACGTGATGCTCCGTGAGCGCGGTGCCCAGCGTGGCGACGACGTTTTTAATCCCCGCCTCCCAGCAGGCGATGCAGTCGGTATAGCCCTCCACCACAATGGCGGTATCCTGCGCGACGATAAACTCCTTGGCCCAATTAAAGCCGTAGAGGTTTCGCTTTTTATGAAACACGCTCGTCTCGGCGGTATTGAGGTACTTGGGTTGGCCGTCACCCATGATGCGACCGCCAAAGGCAATGTTGTGACCCTGCTCGTCAAAGATGGGGAACATCACGCGGTCGTAGAAGCGGTCGGCAAGCTGCCCGCGCCCGCGGCTCACGGCAACGTTGGCGTCGATCATCTCCTGCGGGGTAAAACCCGCCTGGGACAGGTGCGACACCAGCGCGTTACGGCCCGGTGCAAAGCCCAGGCAGTAGTGGCGGCAGACGTCGCCGCCCATGCCGCGGCTGGCAAAGTACTCGCGCGGACGGCCGTCCTTACCGCGCATAAGCATGGTGTGGTAGAACTGGGCGGTCTCGGCGCACAGATCGTAGATGCGGGCACGCTTGGTGCCGCGCTCGCGGCGATCTCCGGTGTCATGCAGCTCAATACCCGCGCGATCGGCCAAATAACGGATTGACTCGGGAAAGCTCAGGTTCTCGCGCTTCATGATATACGTGAAAACGTCGCCACCCTCGCCGCAGCCAAAGCAATGCCACACCTGCGTGGCGGGGATAATGTGGAAGGACGGCGTCTTTTCGCCATGGAAGGGGCAGCATCCCCAAAACTCATGGCCGCGGGGCTTGAGCTCGACCGTTTCCTGCACGATGGCAACCAGGTCAGACGCAGCGCGTACCTGGTCTTTTTCCTCATCGCTAATCACGGATGCTCACCCCCTGCTTGCCCAAGTTGTGACGAATGTCCTCGATATTACCCTCGACGGTCGCGATCAACTCATCCAGCGAATCGAACACGCGCGACGGACGCAGCCAGCGCGTAAACGCCAGCGAAACGGAAGCGCCATACAGGTCGCCCGTATAACCAATTAAATTAGCCTCGAGATGCGCAGATGCCGCATCGTCAGCATACGTTGGCGGCAGGCCGACGTTCACGGCAGCGGGCCACGCGGTGTCATCGACCAGCACCAGACCCTCATACACGCCATCGGCTGGCACCTGAATGCCGTCGGGAACCTGCAAGTTTGCCGTGGGAAAGCCCATGCCAGAACCCTCGTGACGGCCACGAATAACACCGCCACGCACCATATACGGACGGCCGAGTAACTCAGCAGCAAGCTCCACATGGCCCTGTCCCAGCTCATGACGAATGCGGGTGGCGCAAATGGCTTCACCGCCCTCGCAAAGCAGGTCGTGACCATACACGTCAACGCCGTGCTCGGAACCCCAGGCGCGCATCTCGGCAACACCAGAAGCACCGCCACGACCCAGCCTAAAGTCACTGCCAACGCGAATCGAGCGAATGTCGACTACGCGTGACAGCAGTGCGAGAAAACCGACATGGTCGAGTGCCGCAACCTCAGGCGTAAAGGGAACGGCCACCACCGCATCGACCCCGGTTTGAGCCAAGGCATGCAGACGGTCGGCCGTCGTCATCAATTTTTGAGCGGGCGAAGGGCTCACCACGACGTCCGGGTCGGGATCGAAGGTAACCACGACCGCCTTACAGCCATGGGCACGGGCATCACGGACAAGCGCTTCGATGAGTTCCTGGTGTCCACGGTGAACGCCGTCGAACACGCCAATGGCGATTGAAGCGGCACCCAAGTGCTCACACTCATCAAACGTATCGGCAGCAACGATGCGAGCCTCGTCCGACTCGCCCGCGAAAAAGACACGCGCGAGCTCGCGAGCGGACAACATCATCGAACACCGCCGATTGCCTGCGGAAACACGTGCTCCATGACAAAGCGGCCGCCCTCAATGCGGGCGAGTGCCTTGAGTCCCCCATCGAGCACCAACGCAAACGGCGCCTTCGAGGAATCAAAATCGGCAAGCGCACGCTCAACGGGAATGCGTCGGCCGCAGAGCAGGTCGTCGGCAAGATTACCCGGCAAGTCAACACGCGTGGCGCCCAGGGCTGCAATGGGATCCAGGGCAAAGCTAGCCGCGGACTCGGGAGAAAGCTCCTCGACCGCATGACAAGCGCCAATGGAAACAACACCGGAAGCCGTGCGGCGCAGCGCGGAAATATGCGCGGCGCTATCGCAAGCGCGGCCCAGGTCGCGAGCGAGCGCACGGATATAGGTGCCCTTGCTCACCGAGAACGCCACGGTCCACACGCATGTATCACCCTCGCCGCCCACGGCAATCAGGTCGGCGGCATAGACCTCGACGTGGCGCGGAGGTAGGTCCACCGCATTGCCCTCGCGAGCAGACTTGTAGGCGCGAACGCCATTGACCGAGATAGCCGAAAACGCCGGCGGCACCTGCATCTGCGGGCCCAGCATAGCGGCCAAGTGCTCACGGGCACAGGCAGGATCGCGGAGTTCGTTGGCAACAGCCACCGTGCGGACCGCCTCGCCCTCCGCATCATCGGTATTGGTCTCGGCGCCAAACGAGATGTCGGCGACATAGCTTTTGGTATCGAGAGTTAGCATGCCCAGCAGACGAGTAGCCTGGCCCACGCCCACCACCATGACGCCGGATGCCATGGGGTCGAGCGTGCCGGCATGGCCGACGCGCCGCTCATGGAGGGCGCGTCGGCATTGCGAAACCACGTCGTGGGACGTGCAGCCCACCGGCTTATCGACGGCGAGCAGCATATTAAGTTGAGAAGGTGTACGACGAGCCATGTACCATCCAAAAAGTTAGAGCTCGACGGTCACCGAAGCGGGATCCTCCCCTACCAGCTCGGCCAGCATGGGAAGTGCCACGGCGAGCGTCTCGCGAATCGTTCCGTTGTTGGAAAAGCCGGCGGCGGCATGATGTCCGCCACCGCCAAAGTTGGCAGCGATCTCGGATACATCGAGGTCACCCTTGGAGCGCAGGTTGCCGCGTACCTTGGTATCGCCCTCAATGCCCTTCAGAAACAGGCAGACCTCCACGCCCATAACCGAACGCACCACATCGACCAGGCCGTCGCA
>USMH01000111.1 GCA_900555745.1 uncultured Collinsella sp. | reverse complement strand
CGCTATAAGCCCTGTCTCGCAACGATCGCGGCGGCAGGCGTCGATGGCGTTGGCCAGCATGCGCTGCGTTCCGAGGCCTGTGGCGGCGTCGACGGTTTCGGCAAGTGAGTGGTTGACGAGCTCGCCGACATAGAGCGAGGGGACATTTCCGTCGCCGTCGATACGAAACCCGCGAGCACGGCAAAGGACGTAGTCGCCGACGGCGTTGCGCACACGATACTGCATGACGCGACGGTGCTTGGTGCCGTTGTAGACTTGGTCGATGTCGTTGATGCAGGCCTCAAGGTCGTCGGGATGGACGCGCGTTTTCCAGTAATCGCGACAGTTGTCTATGTGCTCCGAGGGAAGGCCAAGATCGCGCAAGGCACCTTGTGACCAAAGGGTGCGATGTTTGTCCAAGTTCTCGATAAAGAAATATCGGCCCTCATTGAGCATCGAAAAGGCGTCTAAAATTCGATCGCTTATTTCGAAGTCGTCGGCGTGAACTTGCGTGATATTGCTTCGATCGAGGTGCATGGCATGACGTAGCTTGTAGTCGTACATGCGATGGTCGGCATCGAGCGTCATGCGATTGGAAGCTTCGCCCAGGGCGGGGTCGGCATGTGACACTCCGTAGCTAAACGAGTGGGGCATCTCGGAATCGTTGTTTTTGAGCAGAACCGTTCGGCAGTGTTTCAGACGTTCGGCGAGGTCGTCCTCGGTTGCAATCGTAGATAGGATGGCAAACTCGTCGCCGCCTATGCGAAACGCCGCTTCGCCCACCTTCATATACAGATTAAGATAGAGACTTACCTGCAAGATATAGCGGTTGCCCTCGTCATGTCCAAAGACGTCGTTGCAGTGCTTGAGATTGTCGATATCGATGAACGCCATGGTAACGGGGGCGTCCTGCTCCCAGAGCTCCTCGAGGGAACGGGCAAAGCCGCCACGGTTGCCAAGCCCGGTAAGCTGGTCGGTAAAGGCGGTCCTGATCAGATCCTCCTGCCGCTCGAGAAGGTCGCGGACGGTCTTTTCGAGCGTTTCGGTGTAATTGCTGACAGTTTCCATGTTCTAAGTGGCTTTCTGAGGTCGGGGCGGATTGCGTCGGGCGAGCTCGTTGTGTACACGCGTCGTTGCTCAGCGCTTTGCATGTATCCAGGCCCCCGCCTTGCCGCGTTGTTGAGTTAATTTGCCGGCTAATGTTCGCTGTTGATAACAGCTGAGTAGTGTAAACAATAGTGCACAATTATATATGGGTGCACATGCTGTGGGCGGCTATTGTTCGACAAGCGGTAGCGCGACGATGCGATGTTCGATAAAAATGCGACTGGGACGATATATGTTGACGGGTATACTTGTCCCGTTTGAATTTGTGGGGACGGAGATGGTCGCATGGCACAGTCAAATACGACGCGCACGGTGGGGCTGGCACTCGAGGGAGGCGGCTACCGCGGTATGTATACGGCGGGCGTGCTCGACGTTTGGATGGAGCACGGCTTAACTTGCGACCATATGGTGGGTGTCTCGGCGGGCGCGGCGTTTGGCTACAACTTTAAATCGCGCCAGATCGGCCGCGCCATTCGCTATAACAAGGCCTATTGTGCCGATAAGCGCTATGCGGGTGTAGCAAGCTGGCTGCGGACCGGCGATATGTTCAATGCCGATTTTGCCTATCACGAGGTGCCCATCGAGCGCGATCCCATCGATTTGGAGACATATCGCGCCTGCCCCATGCGGTTTACGTGCGTGTGTACCGATATCGAGACGGGCAAGGCCGTCTACCACGACCTGCCCTATGGCGATGAGCACGATATCGAGTGGATCCGGGCGTCATCGGCGATTCCCGTGGCGACGCGCCCTGTCGCCATTGAGGGCCGTAAGTACCTGGATGGCGGCGTGGCTGATTCTATTCCCAGCGCATGGCTGTTTGCGCAGGGGTATGACCGTAATATCGTGGTACTCACGCAGCCGGCGGGCTTTGTAAAGCAGCCCAACAGCGTGATGCCCATGCTGCGTCGCGTGTTCCGTCACTATCCGGAGTTTGTCGCAGCGCTCGAGCATCGGCATGAGGTCTACAATGCCACGCTCGATGACCTGGCACGTCGCGAGGCCGCCGGCGAAATCTTTGTGGTGCGTCCGAGCGAATCGGTGAAGGTGCCGTCGCTGTGTCGCGAGCCCGATGAACTTGAGCGCATCTACCAGATTGGTCGCCGCGATGCGGAGGCGACTTTGCCGGCACTGGAGGCATATCTGGCAGGGTAGAGGCTGCTGCCGCCATCTCGGCGGAAAGCGCATCCCGGAATGGAGATCCAAACTGGGATGCGCTTTCCATTGCTGAAGATATGAGGCTGCGAATCAGTTGCTCGGCCTAGACTTACGCCTGCTGCCAGGTGTCTACGAGTTCCTTGGCCGCGGCGTAGGGGTCGTCGGCGCTGCAGACGGCACTCACCACAAAGAAGCCGTCGACGCCGGTGGCCTTAAGCTGCGGCAGGTCGGCCGTCTTGACGCCGCCGCCCACCACGATGGGCACGGGGCTTGCCGCGTGAAGTGCGGCCAGGTCCTCAAAGCTCTTGGTGATGATAGAGCCGTCGGCCGCGCGTCCGCAGTCGCGCTTGGTCTCGGTCTCGTGGAGTGGGCCGATGCCCAGGTAGTCGACTAGGCTCATGTCGGCGGTCTTGACGTACTCGAGCATCTCCTCGCAACGGGCGGAAAGGCCCACGATGGCGTCGGGGCCCAGCAACTTGCGACAGACCTCGACGGGAATATCGCTTTGGCCCACGTGCACACCGTCGACGGCAATACCCTGCTCGCGTGCGGCAAGCACACAGTCCAGACGGTCGTCGATCAGCAGGGCGACCTGACCGGTCTTGCCGGCCTGTGCGATTGCCTGCGCGGCGTCGCCGGTCAGCGCAATGATCTCGCGGGCGCTTGCCACCTTGGAGCGCACTTGAATGCAAGTAAAGCCGGCGTCGAGTGCCTGGGCCACCACATCGCCCACGGGGCGTCCGAGCGTATTTTCGGGGCCGAGTACCAGATAGGCCGAGATATCAAGGTTGTCGCGGATGCTCATCGTGCTTCCTCCTGCTTCTTGATCTGTGCTTCCATGCGCTCGAGCTTGCCGGTCATGGTGTCGGTAAATCCGGGCCGGATATCGGCTTTGAGCACGACTTCGGTGCGGATGCCCTTGCTCGCCAACACAAAGGTTGCGTCGCGCACGACCTGCATGACCTCGTCCCAGTCGCCCTCGATCTCGGTGAACATCGAGGTGGTGCGGTTGGGAAGGCCGCTCTCGCGAATGACGCGCACGACCTCGGCGACCTCGGCGGATAGCTCATCGCCGGTGCCGCATGGGGCGATGGCCACAGCGACGAGCGTGTTCATGCCGGCATTGGTTGCGGGCTCGGACATGGCTTATGCCTCCTCGAGCTCGAGTCGGTTATCGGCGATGTCCTGGGCGCTCGCGCGGTAGAGCTCATCGATAAAGGCGACCTTAAAGCTCGCCGGGGCGTCGGCGACAGCGGCGGCACGCGAGCCGGCAACGTTGTAGACGGCGGCACCGCAGACGGCTGCCGTAAACGGATCGGCGGCGCAGGCGTACACGGCCAGCACGCCGCCCTGCGAGCAGCCGCAGCCGGTGATCTTGGACATGAGCGGGCTGCCGCCGTGGGACTTGGCCACGGTCGTGCCGTCGGTGATCAGGTCGACTTCGCCCGAGACCACAACGGCGCCACCGGTGTAGCGGGCGAGCGCCACCGCGGCATTGCGGGCGGCGTCTACCGTGTCGGTGGTATCGACACCGCGTACGCGGCTCAGATCGGCCGCCTCGCCCTCAAGACCCCACAGGCCGGCGAGCGCGATGATCTCGGAGGCGTTGCCGCGCACGATGGCGGGCTTATACTGCTTGAGCTCGTTTACCAACTGGGTGCGCAGGCTACCGATGCCCAGGCCCACCGGATCGAGCACCCAGGGCTTGCCGGCGTCGTGTGCCGCCTTCGCCGCGCGGGGAATCGTCTGCTCGTAGATGGGGAAGAGCGTGCCCATGTTGAGATAGATGGCGCCGCCGCCGGCAACGAGCGCCTCGCCCTCGTCGGGCAGATAGACCATGGCGGCCGATCCGCCCACGGCGAGCTGCGCGTTGGCGACAAAGTCGATCGTCACCGTGTTGGTGATGGAGCCTGCCATCGGATTGGTGGCGCGAATCTCATCCACGGCCTTGATCACATGTTGCTTAAGCTGTTCCGAATCAATCACTGCACATGCCTCCTTGGCATAGAAAAGGGGCGCTGTGCATAGACAGCGCCCCTGTAAAGGCGGCATGCTCCCTACGCCAGCATTAACTGACAGGTTCAAAGGATTGGGCCCCATGCCCTCTCAGCCTTGTGGTTTGCACCGCCGGCACTCCCGCATCGAATCTGTTGTTCCCTATACTAGCGCACCGTTACAATGGTTGCGGTGAAAATGACTGGGGGACTCTATGATCAAACTTGTGCTGACCGATATGGACGATACGCTGATTCCAGCCGGGCATGACGGCG
>USMH01000110.1 GCA_900555745.1 uncultured Collinsella sp. | reverse complement strand
CATGTCATGCCGCCCACGTCGAACTTATCTTGAGCCATGGCTTCTCCTTTCTGTGGTTCGGTGTTGGAATTGTTAACCTGCCGATACTATACACCCATACCCCCTGGGGGTGTCCAGTACAGAAAGAAATGTATGACATTTCGTTACAGATGAGGATAGTTGGTTGGCCGATGGACCGTCCCTGCCAAACATCTCAACCTGTAACATCTAGCGGGGAAAATGACCTCTAACTGTTACAGATCGAGACATTACATCGAGCCACAACCTAACGTCTCAATCTGTAACATCTGGGGACCGTTTTGCCTGCTAGATGTTACAAATCGAGACAGAGCGTCTGCGGTCAACTCAAATGTCTTGATTTGTAACATCTAGAGAGGTTTTTGACCCCTTACTGTTACAGATTGAGATGTTGTCTCGCAGGGTTGGGGTTTGTCTCGTTCTGTAACATCTAGACCTGTATCTGCCGAGCTAGTGTTACAAATCGAGACAACTGCCGGGGAGGGGTCCCGTCACGGCAAGACGCCCGCCGCCTAGATACAGAACCCGGGAATCACACAGGTTAGCTTGTTTGGCTTTTCCGCAGGCGTTGCGTACGTAAAGACGTCGCCGTCGCGTCCCACGCGGTTCATATAGAGTGTGCCTTCGCTCTCCGATGTGTCGGGACTTGCCGTTCGTTCCCACCAACAGGTGTCCTTGCCCTTCCACTGGCGAACCAACGTCTCGTTCGTGGTATACGGACTTACCTTGAGCTCGCGGAAGAGCTGATACTCCTTGCCCTCGCCGTTATAGATGTCGGCCAGGTAGTGAAAGCCCTCGGTAAACGACTCGGGCGGCTGCACTCCGCACAGCTCGACCATAGCGGGCAGCCAAAGGGTTGCGGGCAACTCGCTCAGGCACGATGCGCTGTTGGTGGCGCCCACATTGTTCGAGACCTTCTTGACCCCTTTAATGAGTGCGCGCAACTCGTTGGGCAGCAGCTTAAGGCCGTCGCCGTTGAGCCATTCCCGCAGCTCGCAATCTGCCCAGCCGGCGCTCGGCGGTTCAGCCGCAGCGTTGCGCTCGGCAATACCCGCATCGAACATAAACGTCAATCCGGCCTTGCCCGTCCCGTCCAGAAGCTCATCGTGGCGGATGCCCACAAGCTGCGCGCCAACCTGCAGCCCGTTGGTGAGCGTGACACGTTTGGTACACGGATAGGGGATATGCCCATCGGCATCGAGCAGGTGATAGCGCTTGGCAATCTCGCGTGCCTCGCTACGGGTCTCGGCGGCCTTAATCTTGAGCGAAATCTCCTGCAGCTGATCCCAGGTGTAGTCGTCAAGCGAACCGCGGATGCCATCCAGGTAGTCGGGGATGCCAAAGCCATGGGTTGCCGCCCCAATGACGCTGAGCCCCGCAACGGCTGCAACGACGCCACCGATAATAAACCGGCGACGGGTCATGGCATCGTGCCGGGCCTGTTCCAGGATCTCTCGCGCGCGCTCGCCGGCGACGTCGACCTTAAGGTGCGTACCGGAGTCGATGTCGATTGCGGCATCACTGCCCGCGCCCTCGCGGCCCTCGGATTCGGCATCGGTGAGGTATGTCGAGAGCACCTCGAGCATCTGCTGCTCGGTGGGACGATCACACTGCTCGACTGAGAGACCCTTCATGATGATTTGGACGAGCGCTTCATCGCCCTCGCAGCGCGGCTCGAGCGGTGCCGGCTTGGTCTTGGTCTTTACGAGATAGAACGAGCCGGTTGCAGCGGCGTCCGTCGACTCAAAGTCAAACGGTTTGCGACCGCTGTAGAGCTGGTACAGAATGCTCGAAAGCGCATAGACATCGATTGCCGGCGAACGGCGAAGGGCCGCGATGCCTTCGATATCCTGCGTGAGCATCTCGGGCGCGGCGTATGCGGGCGTGGCAAAGCGCCAGATGTCGGCGCGTCGGGTGATCGTGTCGTCGCCGAGAGCCATGGTCGCGGAACCCATGTCGATGAGGCAGGGGTCAAAGGAGCAATCGGCAATCTGCTGCTCGAGCGTTCGGCTGGTGGTGCGGAACATGATATTGGCAGGCGACAGGTCGCGATGGACGACCGGATTCACGAGGCCTTGGGTCATCAAGAGCGCACGAAGCACGGCGTTTCCGACGGCGGCGACCATCTGGGTGGTCAGCCCGCCCGAGGTGTCGTGCGGAAGCAGGGGCAGCGCCTGCTTGAGCGAGGTGCCCTCGACCCACTCCATGAGGATGAGCGGGTCATCCTCGCACGATCCGTAGCCATAGACGCGCGGAAATCCGCGCAGGTGCGAGACGGTATACAGATGACGGTACTCCTCGAACAGCGCAGCGGTGTTGGCCAGGTGCGCGGCCGATTGCTCGGCGGAGCGGTCGGGGACTTGGCCGGAAAGGATGGCGTTGTCCTTGAGTAGCTTGACGGCAAAGACCTCGCCGCTCGTGTTGGTCGCGCGCAGCACGTGTCCGATGTTGCCGTTGTTGCGGTGGGCCGTCTGGAGAATAAGCGTCATAAACCGACGTTTGGCGTCGTCCTCGGCGCTGGGGTCGACCGCCACGGCGGTATCGAACGTATCGAGACGGATGAGTTTGTCGCCATAGGCGCTATCGGTAGTATCCATGGCGTTCCTTTGTCTGGCATGGGTTGCCGCACGTATACGCGAACAGTGCGGATATCGGTAAAGTACCATGATAGCCGCACTGCCCACGTATACCGCTGAGCATTGTCGTTTACGACGCAGAAGGTAGAAGACGAAAGACGGACGGCGACCGTCTTTCGATCGCCGTCCGCGCTAGTCCACAATGACAAGGAATGTCGTGTAGAGACCCAGATGGAGCCTGTCGCTGTTTTCGATTTCCACTGGGGGATAAAACTTGCCGGGCTCGCGTTGGTCGCGCGGCGGCTCGATTACGATATCGCCGTCGCCCGCGCCCGATTCGAGCACTGTGCCGTTGGTCGACCCAAGGCCCTGGGCGTACCAGTGTCCGCCTTCGAGCCAAATGCGGAGATGCTCGCGCGATGCGTCGGCGCCCACATCGGTGATGCTGGGCGAGGTTTTGGGCAAGGACCCAATTACCGTGCCGCGCGGATCGCGTGTGAGGGGATGGATTTGCATGTCGGCGCAGTTGTCGGCATGGGTTCTGAGCAGACCGAGGTTGGGGGCGACAGTGCGCGGCTGCTCCAGGCTGCTCATAAAGCCACGTCCGACGGTAGTTTCGGTGGTGCCAAAGTGCCCGCCTGTCTTGCTGTCGCAAAAGCGCTCGACGGTGGCCACGCCTTGGATGGGGTCAGCGAGCGCCCCCGTTGCCACAAAGAGCATAAGGTAAAGCGTACTCTTCTCGCGCACGGCATTGCCGTCAAAGTTGTCGATGTGATTGAGGGCATTTGCATATAGGCGGCTGTCCAGCTTGTAGCTGGCGAGAGCCGACATCATTTCGTTGGCGGCCGGGCCGCGATAGTGCTCGGCGATTGCCTGATAGGCGGACTCGCCGCCGCCGAGCTTGCTGCAGATTGCCGCGGAAAGATTGAGCGTGGTGACGGCAAAGTCGCTGTAGATGGCGGGCGCGCACTGGTCAGGCTCGCGATGGACGATGTAACGGGTGAGATACGAGCGGTTGGAAGAGCATTTCTCGAGCAGGGTACTGCCGAGATAAGAGTTTCCATTGATGAGCATTCGGGCGATCTCGAGATGTTTAAGACCGCCGAACGAGCGAATATCGTTATAGAGGACCGAGCAAGGCGTCTCTGCTGCCACGGATACCTCCTTTGATTGCTTCCTAGCCAATAAGGCGATAGGAATTAATGGCCCCCGGTGGGCGACGTATTAAATGGCTGCGCAATATATAGCGTAACCAAAGCAACATTATAGGCCACATGTTCGAAATTGCAGGAAGACTGAGAGATTTGGTTTGGACTGGACGGAAATCCCCCTCTGTCTTGTTCTGTAACATTTAGGGCCGGTTTTGCTTCGCAGCCGTTACAGATTGAGACAATCAGCCGGGCCCGCCGCGTCCGCCTCGTCATCTGTGGTTTACGTGGGGGCATGCGAAGCACGGGTATACTAACCCGCGGCGAATCTGCTCCATCGCTTAGTGCTGCTGCGTCTGGACGGCGCGTGATAGGGCTGCCAAAGCGATCGCCAGCGTGCTGAGCAACGTCCTCTCTGTGCGCACCCGTTTTTGTATGTATTAGCGCACTACCAAGCACGCCCGCGCGGCCGCATGCCGTGCCCATTGCGCGTGCAGATAAGGAACAACAACATATGCGTAATTCTGTATCCGACGTCACCGACGCCGAGATTCTGGACGAGACCCGCGAGGCCATGACCCAGGCTGCCTTCGATGCTGCCGATGAGGCCAATGCCGCCCAAGCCGTCGAGTCCGCTACCGAGAGCCTGCCCGCCTTTGACGAGCTGGGGCTTTCGGACGAGATGCTCCGTGCTATCGAGAATCTGGGCTACACGGCGCCCACGCCCGTTCAGGCCGGCTCCATCCCCGTGGTGCTCGAGGGTCGCGACCTGCTTGCCGCCGCCCAGACCGGCACCGGCAAGACGGCCGCCTTCTTGCTGCCGACCATGAACAACCTGGAG
>USMH01000109.1 GCA_900555745.1 uncultured Collinsella sp. | reverse complement strand
CGGTGGCGCACGGAGTCGTGGTGTGATTTGCGTCGGTGTCCGCGCGGCTCGGTATACTGATACGGCTCAAACTATGGCGCTGCCCGCAGGCGCGCCGTCCGTCAGATGAGGAGTCGCCCATGACCCAGCCCCTGCCCTGGGAAAAGAACACTGCGGTACCCGTGCCGCCCGCGCCGGAACCCGTGCCGCTCGATGCATACACCGCCCCTGCTGCGCCGGAGCCCGAGCTCGTTCCGCTCGACATCTACGACGCTCCCGCGCCGGCACCCAAACCCGCCAAGCCACTCGTCGACATCGACAGCCTTAATCCCGCCCAGCGCGAGGCGGTCCTGACCACCGAGGGTCCGCTGCTGGTGCTCGCCGGCGCCGGCTCGGGCAAGACCCGCGTCTTGACCTTTCGCATCGCACATATGCTCGGCGACCTGGGCGTTAAGCCCTGGCAGATCCTTGCCATCACGTTTACCAACAAGGCCGCGGCCGAGATGCGTGAGCGTCTGGCGGCACTCATTCCCAGCGGCACCCGTGGCATGTGGGTGTGCACCTTCCATGCCATGTGCGTGCGTATGCTGCGTGAAGACGCCGACCTGCTGGGCTACACCGGTCAGTTCACCATCTACGATGACGATGACTCAAAGCGCATGGTGCGTGACATTATGCAGGCGCTCGGTATCGAGCAAAAGCAGTTCCCCATCAACATGATCCGCAGCAAGATCAGCTCGGCCAAAAACGCCATGATCGGCCCCGAGGACATGCTCAAATCCGCCGATAGCCCCAACGACAAAAAGGCCGCGCAGGTCTACTTGGAGCTGGAACGCCGCCTGCGCGCCGCCAACGCGATGGACTTCGACGACCTGCTCGTGCGCACGCTCGAGCTGCTGCGCACCCGCCCCGAGGTGCTCGACAAGTACCAGGAGCGCTTCCGCTACATTAGCGTCGACGAGTATCAGGACACCAACCACGTCCAGTACGAGATCGCCAACCTGCTGGCCGCCAAGTACCAAAACCTCATGGTCGTGGGCGACGACGATCAGTCCATTTATAGCTGGCGTGGCGCCGACATCACCAATATCCTGGACTTTGAGAAGGACTTTAAAAACTGCAAGACCGTTAAGCTGGAGCAGAACTACCGCTCCACGGGTCACATCCTGAGCGCCGCCAACGCCGTGGTGCGTCACAACTCGCAGCGCAAGGACAAGCGTTTGTTTACGGCCGAGGGCGATGGCGAGAAGATTCAGGCCTTCCAGGCAAGCGATGAGCGCGACGAGGGCCGCTGGATTGCCGGCGAGATCGAGAAACTGCACGCCAAAGGCACGAGCTACGACGACATCGCCGTGTTCTATCGCACCAACGCCCAGTCGCGTATTCTCGAAGATATGTTCCTGCGCGCGGGCGTGCCCTACAAGATCGTGGGTGGCACGCGATTCTTCGACCGTGCCGAGATCCGCGACGTCATGGCCTACCTTAAGATGATCGTGAACCCGGCAGACGAGATGAGCGTCAAGCGCGTCATCAACACGCCGCGCCGCGGCATCGGCTCCACCTCGATCCAAAAGATTGAGCAGCTGGCGCGCGACAACCGTTGCTCGTTCTTCCAGGCCTGCGAGATCGCAACAGCCGAGACGGGCATGTTTAGCGCCAAGGTGCGCAATGGCCTGTCGAGCTTTGTGTCGCTGGTGCGCGAGGGTCGCCGCATGGACGGCGAGCTCAAGGACGTTGTCGAGATGATTGTCGATAAGACGGGCCTGCTGCAGGCTTTCCGCGCCGAGGGCACCATGGAGTCCGAGAGCCGCGCCGAGAACATCCAGGAATTCCTGGGTGTCGCTGCCGAATTTGAGGAGACGCACGAGGATATCGAAGGCACGCTCGAGAGCTTGGAAGAGCTGCGCGCTGCCGGTGTTGCCGATGTGCCTGCTAGCGCCGAGCCCGAGCCTGTCGTGGTGAGCGCGCCTGCGCCCGAACCGGGGCCATCTGCCCCGGTATCCTCGTTTGAGGCGCTCGTTGGCGCGCGTGACGCCGCGGGCTCCAATCCGCTCGATAGCTTGGCCGCTCCGGCGCTGTCTCCGCAGGATGCCCTGGCCGCCGCCATCGCGGGCAACGCGTATGCCGCGCCGACGGAGATGCCGGCGGGTGCCGTGCATGCTGACGAGATCGAGCGCACCTACGGTCCGCTCACCTGTAAGGCGCTACCGGCACTCATGGAGTGGCTGGCCCTGCGCTCCGACTTGGATTCCCTGGCCGGCGAGACGCATGCCATTACCATGATGACCATCCACTCCGCCAAGGGCCTGGAGTTCCCGGCGGTGTTCGTGGCCGGCATGGAGGAGGGTATCTTCCCGCACGTGCACGACTTTGGCGGTAGTGACGATCCGGGCAAGCTCGAGGAGGAGCGTCGCTTGGCCTACGTCGCCATCACGCGTGCTCGCAAGCGCCTGTTCCTGACCTATGCGGCCACGCGTCGCACCTACGGCTCGACCTCTGCCAATCCGCGCTCGCGCTTCCTCAACGAGATTCCGTTTGAGGATATCGAGTTTAGCGGCATCGGTTCTGCCGGTTTTGAGGGCACGGGCTGGGAGAAGCGCGGCGACCGTCACGGCACCTTTGGCTCGGGCATGGGCTCGGATATGTACGGCGGCAAGGTGTTTGGCTCGCATACGCGCTCGACCGGCGGTTCCGGTTCGCGCGGCGGATCGAGCTTTGACGATTTCTTTGGCGGCAGCAGTTACGGGACCGAGCGCCATCGTGGGGTTTCGCCTGACGCCGGCCGTGTTGCCTCGACTTTTGGTTCGGGCGCGTCGCGAGCCAAAAAGCCCTCGTCCAAGGTGTCGCCGACGGTGGAGCGCAAGGTCGATCGTGCCAGCGCATCGCAGGACTTTGCCGTGGGCGATACCGTGAGCCACAAGACCTTTGGCACGGGTACCGTGATCTCGGTCGCCGGAGACATGATCGAGGTCCAGTTCGAAAAGACCGGCCAGACCAAAAAGCTGATGAAGGGCTTCGCGCCTATAGTGAAACTGACCTAGGCGGCTTTCCCAGGCACGGCACCTCGGCCTTCAATCGTCGGGCATGACCTCAAGGTCTATGCCCTCCTCTTTCAGGCCGATCTGCCGCACCTGGAAAACCCGTACATCCGGCTAGGCGGGCGCGCCGGGGGCTTTGGTCGCCTGCTCGGACAGTCCTGCGCAAGACGGAGTCCACATTAAGTGGCCTCCTTTGCGTGCGGAACTCGCGATCGACGTTGCCCCATACGCCCGCCCAGGTCCTTAGATAACGTTGCTTGCTGGCGTCGCTCTGCTCGTCCGCTTTTTGATCTGGAGAGCCGGGTGAGCTGATAGATAAATAGATGTGAGTAGGGGCTCCCCCGTATATGGACGGGGGAGCCCCTTGTTGCGTTTGGGTTGTTGGTGCGATCTACAGGTGCGAGACGATCAGTTCCATCTTGCCTTCGAGGTCGATGGAGCTGACGGTGCTGGGGGCCAGCAGGTGGCTTCCCTTGTGGACGGGGTCGCCGCAGATGGTGCCTTCGCCGTCGATGACCGACAGGCACATGAAGGGCCAGCGCTGGCCGAGGGTCTTGCTGCCGTCGACGCGCACGCGATCGACGGTGTAGCAGGGGTTGGACTCGAGCTCGGTCACACCGTCCACCTCGGGCGCGGTTATCGTGCCGTCGGTCGGAGCCTGGGCATCAAAGTCGATGCAGTCGAGGCTCTGCTCAATGTGCAGCGGACGCAGCTTGCCGTCGGTGCCGGGACGGTCGTAGTCGTACAGGCGATACGTCACGTCGCTCGACTGCTGCGTCTCCAAAATGAGCGTGCCGGTCTTGATGGCGTGCACGGTACCGGAATCAATCTGGAAAAAGTCGCCCTTGTGGATCGGCAGTACGTTGAGCATATCGTCCCAGCGGCCGTCCTCGATCATCTGTGCGGCCTCGGCGCGGTCATGCGCGCGCTGGCCGACGATGATTGTGGCGCCGGGCTCGCAATCCAGCACGTACCAGCACTCGGTTTTGCCCAGGCTGCCGTTCTCGTGCTTGGCGGCGTACTCGTCGTTGGGATGAATCTGGATCGAAAGGTCGTCCTTGGCGTCCAGAATCTTAATGAGCAGCGGGAACTCCTTACCCTCGCAGTTGCCAAAGAGCTCGCGGTGCTCGGCCCACAGCCACGACAGCGTGTGGCCTGCATACGGGCCTTCCGCAATCTGGCAGTCACCGTTGGGGTGGGCCGAGATGGCCCAACACTCACCGATGGGACCCTCGGGAATGTCGTAACCAAATACGGTTTCGAGTTGACGGCCGCCCCAGATCTTCTCGTGGAAGATCGGCGTCAGTTTAATCAAATCGGACATGTTCATACTCCCATTGTGCTGCGTGGGCGCCGCGTAAAACTGCTCAAAACGAGCGCCCGCATGACTACAAAAACCTATGCCAACGTTACGTTGTGCAACTCAAAGCGGTCGCCAACGTTGCGCGAGACCGAATACTCAAAGGCGGCGCCGCTATCCAAGAAGCCAATCTGGGTGAGTTCGAGCAGGGGAGAGCCGGGTTTGGTATCCAGGCGCTCAGCTTCTTCCTCGGTTGCTGCCACGGCGCGAATGGTACGGTGGAAGCTCGAAATCTTCAGCCC
>USMH01000108.1 GCA_900555745.1 uncultured Collinsella sp. | reverse complement strand
CCATTTCCTCATGCGGTGTGCAATAAAACCCGCGCCCATAGTCATTGAATTGCCTGCATTTATCCAACGATGGATGCTCGACAACAACCTCCGACCCGTGCCAAAGCTCCATATCGACCTCCTAAAAAATATCACCCCAGTGATAGTTTACCAATAACTATCACTGGGGTGATATGAACGGGGGCTTTTGACGGTTTAACCCTGACTAGAGGCAGGCCTCGGCGATGCGCTTTTTTAGTTCGTCGATACCCACGCCGGTCTGGGAGCTCGTGATGATTACATTCTCGGCCGGGACGTTGAGCTGCTTTTTGATGGCTGCTGCTTGGCGGGCCTGCTGGGTGCGGCTGAGTTTGTCGGCCTTGGTGAGGCAGACGATAAAGTTGAACTCGTTGCCCTGTAGGTAGTCGATCATGTCGTGGTCGAGCTTGCTGGGGTCGTGACGAATGTCCACCAGCGACACAACCAAGTTAAAGCTGCGCTCGGAGTCGAAAAAGTCGCCGATAAGCTCGGCCCAGCGGTCGCGCTCGGCCTTGGAGCGACGGGCGAAACCGTAGCCCGGCAGGTCCACGAAATGCACGTCGTCGGCCTCGAAGAAATTGATGTTGCTCGTCTTGCCCGGCGTGCTCGAAACCTTGACCAGGTTCTTGCGGCCAAATAGCTTGTTCATGATGGAGGACTTGCCCACGTTGGAGCGGCCGACAAAGCTCACCTCGGGGCAGGTGGACTCGGGGATCTGCGAAACCTTGCCGTAGCTGGCGACGAACTTGGCAAGCTGATAGTTAATGGAATCGGCCATGGACACTCCTTGGTCGTAGGTTCTTACAAATAGACGCGCTATTGCGCAGCGGCAATGCGGCGGACGATATCGAGCGTGATGTCACTTGCGACACGCGCGTACTCGAACAGATCGAACTCGCGCTCGCAAATTGCATCGTACGCCTCGTCACAATTATCGCTGATAGCGCGCAACACCAGGCAATCGACACCATTTTTGGTTGCGACATGGGCAATTGCCGCGCCCTCCATGCCGACACAATCGGCATGCGTCGCCTCGATAGCGTCGTTGCGCATGGTGGCGCCCGTCACAAAGCGGTTACCCGTGGCAATCGTGCCGACCAGGAACTGCTTGGTGTCCTCATTCGAAGCGACTGCATTTGTCGAAGCGTCAACAAACCCACGCTCAGCAAGCACGTCGGCGGCAATATCGACCAGCGCGGGCGTCGAGCCAAACTCCTCGAGCCCCGGTGCGGACTCGGCGATAAGCGCGGTATCGGTATCCAGATAGCGTAGGCGTTTGCCAATGACCACGTCGTCGATATGGAGCTTGGGGTTCAAACCGCCCGCAATGCCCGAAAACACAACAGCCTGCGGAGCATACTTGCTAATGAGGTGCTGTGTTGCAGCGGCGGCGTTCACCGTGCCCATGCCCGCCGTTGTGGCGACAACTGTCAGGCCGTCGAGCTCACCGCTCACAACGGTCAAGCCTGCCTCCCGTGCCTCGCAAACGTCGCTCAGCTCTTCCTTAATCTGCATGATCTCTTTTTCGAGCGCACCGATAATCGCAATGGTAGCCATGCCATTCCCCAAACCTATTCGAAATTCTCAACCACGGTATGGTACCAGCATTTTGTTTGACCTCGTCAAACGAACACGCTAAGCCAGTGCAGCTCGCGTATCAAACAGAGCCTTTGCAATCGCGGCCGTAACCTCGCTCGAGCGGTCGCTCCACGGCATCGATGTCATGATACCCATGACATAGGTACAGCCATCGATGTCGATAAGGCCCGCATCGCATGTCGAGTAGTAACCATCCTCGCTAATCCAGCCTGCCTTGTTGCGCACCAAAACCTGCTCGTCCGCAATGCCATCGCGAATAAACGAGCGCGATGTTGATGCCAGAAGGCCCGACAACCACTGTGAAGTCTCGGTATCCATGCTCAGATACTCGCTCATCTCACGCCATAACCTCGCAGAAGTGCGCGGGCAGTAGGTCGGAAAATCACTCATCGGATTCAGTGCCGTTTCGTCATCAACACCCAGATTGGCAATCCAATCCTCATAGCCATCATGGTCAAACGCCGCGCGTAACGCGATAAACGAATCGTTGTCTGAGTTGACGACGGCATTCTCGATAAGGTTGCGCACCGTCTGCCAGCCCATGCTATAACCACCATACGTGGCTAAAGGCCCATCGAGCGACACCTGCCCCGATTCGACCAACGTCTCGCAAATATAGAGCGCATACAGCGCTTTGTAGCTGCTCGCTCCATACACCTCGACATCGGCGTTATACGTCACGCCCCTACCGCTCGATAGGTCGTAGAACACTACACCCACATCGCCCAGCTCCTGCGCCCGACACAGGGCATCCTGGAGCAAGGCAAGGCTCTCATCCTCCAAGGCAGGAGTCTTGTTATCCACCAACGAGAAGGTCCGAACGGTATCACCCGAAGGGATATCGTTGAAGTCCGCCTTCGAAAGTCTCGTCTTGAGATCTGCCGTCGACAGAGCTTGATCTGCCGACGCTTTGGACTTTGAAACCTTCTCGTTTTGCAGCTGTACCGTTGACGCATCTGGGCGCCCCGTTCGCTCCGAGGCGTAGGTTTTAACGGTAATTCCGAGGATAATAACCGCCGACGTTAGCATCCCAATAGCGGCAATCTTCCTCACGCGGATGCGAGCGCCGGCAAGGCCACGCGAAGACGTGCCCTTCGTCTTATATCTGCTGCCATGCTGCGGCACATACTCGTCCCGCGATGCGATGTTTCGCACGTGGTCTCCTGACTGCCACCGTTTATATACGAGCAGCATGATACCGAGCAGGCATTTCTTTCCAAAGATATTCAGCAGCGTTTAAGGTGTCTTTAAAGAAACCACAAGCGTATTTATCCAAATGGCACGATTCTGTTGCGCATCTCTACCCAAAACGAAGTTGCGGTGAAATGGTTCCTGTTTGGGCGACATGGGCCTAAAAACAAGAACTATTCCACCGCAACTCAGCTGGGAACGAGGGGATATGAGGGCTATGGCATGCTATCCGATAGCGTTTTTGAGCTCCGCACGGCGCTTTTTCATACCGGCCATAACGGCATTGCGCAGCTCGGGCATGCGCGCGGTATCCATCTGGGGCACGCCCTCGAGCTTATAGGGAATGCCCAGTTGCTCGTACTTGACGACACCCATCGTGTGATACGGCAGCATTTCCAGGCCCACCACGTTGTGCCATGGAGCGATGAGGCAACCGAGCTTCTCGCACTCCTCCACCGTGTCGGTAATGCCCGGCACAACCACGTGGCGGATAACGACCTTGATATTGCGACGTGCAAGCTCATCGCCAAACGCCAGGATGCGTGCGGGATCACAACCGGTCAGCTTTTTATGCTCGACCGGGTCGGCATGCTTAATATCGAGCAGTACCATGTCGGTCTCGTTGAGTACGGCATCGAACTTCTCGGGGTGCGCGGGATCGAACGCATAGCCGCAGCTATCCAAGCAGGTATGCACGCGACCATCGGGGTTATTGTGCATGGCGCGGAACAGGTCGGCTAAAAACGCGGGCTGCAGGAGCGGCTCGCCGCCGGACACCGTAATACCGCCGCTGCGGTAAAACTCATGGTTGCTCTGGAACTCGTCCATCAGGTGTTCGACGGTCACCATGGTGCCGCCGTTAACCGACCAGGTGTCGGGGTTGTGGCAATACGCACAGCGCATGGGACAGCCCTGAACAAACACCACAAAGCGGATGCCGGGTCCATCGACCGTTCCCATCGTCTCAATCGAATGCACGCGGCCCAGGGCAAACGCAGAGTCCTCGGGACGAGCGTCCACACCCTCGAGCGTCATCTCAGCCATTCCCGCTACCTTGCCTCTCATTGGTTTTAGCTACATAAATGCCAGAGTCATTCTAGCCCATATGCATGATGGCGAAACGGTTTAGCGGTCAATTGGGCTGTTCTATTTGGCCCCACGCAAGAGCGGCGGGAAGGTTGTCGCAACCCGCCCGCCGCCGAGGCAATAGAAATCGATAGACGCCAGGTCTTACTCTTTAAGCGTGAGCACCGCACCGAAGGCGGTCGGGCCGCAATGGCTCGAGATGACACCGCCGACCTGAGTCCAGGTAACGTCCTTAAAGCCCAGGTCGTGCGCATAGACTTCCATGTCGTCGCGCAGCTCCTGGGAAAGACCTACCGAATACGCCAGGCCAATGTGCGAGTAGTCGATCTCGCCCTTCGCAACCATGTGGTCAATAAAGGCGCGGGCGCACTTGAGCATAGAGCCGCGGAACTTCTTGGTCGCCACAAACTTACCGCCCGTTACCTCAATGCAGGGCTTAATCTTGAGCAGGTGGGCGCCAAGGAATGCCACGTTGGACAGACGACCGCCCGCCTTAAGGAAGGCTAGGTCGGTAGGAACAAAGCCCAGCAGCACACGGTCCATGACGGAATTCGTAAAAGCAAAGATCTCGTCGACGGTGGCATCGGGGTGAGCCTCGATGTATTTGGCGGTCTCGACGACAACGAGCGACTGGCCCACCGAGACAAAACGCGTGTCCATGGAGAACACGTAGCCGCGCCCCTTGGCGGCGATCTTCGATGATTGATGCGAGCAGGTCGTGGCCTCGGAATACGCGAGATGCAAAATAGTCGCGTCGGGCTGCTCGGCATGAATTCGG
>USMH01000107.1 GCA_900555745.1 uncultured Collinsella sp. | reverse complement strand
GCAGAAAAGCCGGCCCCACGGTCAGTCGTCTAGGAAGTGTCTCGCTGTGCCGGAATGGGACTAAAGGTCCAACGAGACGGGAAGAAAGCAAATGGCATTGCGTGGGCGATAAGATGCCAAGATGGTAGGGTGCGTCTTAGCATCATATTGCCCACGCTCTACGAAATCGGTTTCGTTTGAGCCTAAGTATACGCACGGGATTTTATTTGCGAAGAGAAAAACAATAAAAAGGTGAACGTTCACCTAATCGCAACAACTCGTTGGCTGTAGTTGCGGTGGAATAGTTCCTGTTTTTGCTGCTGAAGGCCTTGAACAGGAACTATTCCACCGCAACTTATGAGGGGGCGGGGGATGCGATAGTATTGCATGGTGGTATTCGATCAACCGAGGCTTCATCCGAGGGCTTTATGGAACAGCACCAGCATTATCAGAGCCTGCAAGATCAGGCATACACCGCATTGCGCTCCAAGATCATCTATGCCGAGCTCAGGCCCGGCACGCGTCTTTCGGCGATTGGTCTGGAAAAGGAGACGGGAATCGGGCGCACGCCCATTCGCGAGTCCTTTGTGCGCCTGCGTGAGCAGGAGCTGGTGGAAACGCGTCCCAAAAGCGGCACCTATGTCTCGAAAATCAGCATGGAGCGCGCCGAGAACGCCTGTTTCTTGCGCGAAAAACTCGAGAGAAGCGTGCTTATTAAATGCTGTTCGGCTGCTACGCCCGAGCAAAAGCAGCGGCTCGAGCAGATTCTTGCCGAGTCCGAGTCGCTCGGCCATAGCGAAACGCGTCGCTTTTTCGATCTGGACAACCTGTTCCATGAGACGTGTTTTGAGATTGCCGGTCGTCACATGTTGTGGGATTGGATGAAGAGCATCAACACACATTTTGAGCGATACAACTGGTTGCGTATGGTGTCGCAGGACCTGGATTGGGAGCCGATTCGTCGGCAGCATCGCCGGATTCTCGAGGCCATTAAGAGGGGCGATACCGACACGGCGAGCTATCTGGCAGAGACGCACTTGCACCTGATGCCCGAGGAGCAGGGCCCGGTTATCGCCTTGCATCCCGACTATTTTGAGCTGTCCAAAGACTCGTTCATCTAATCAATCCCCATATAAGTTGCGGTGAAATAGGGACTGTTTTTCGACCTAGGTGGCGCAAACAGTCCCTATTTCACCGCAACTGCGTTGGGGCGTAACCGGGGCACGAAAAAGCTGCGGCGCCGCTTGGAGGAAAAGACCGGAAGCAAGGGTCCATTCCTCCAGACGGCACCGCAGCTGTTTTGGTGGCTCGGCTTTTGTCGAAGTGGCTTAGTTGAGCGCGACGGCCAGCCGAGTAGGCAAAGCGGCTTGGAGGCGTGTCGCTTCCGTCACGTTCTATCAGCATACAAGACGGTTTTGGTTCTTGTTCGTGACGGAAACGGCGCGCTTCCGAGCCGCTTTAAAAGAAAGGGGGCGAGGTTTAGGGCACGCCCCCTTTCACGATAGAGAGCTAAACCTAGCCGCGGACCTTCTTGACGACGTCCATGGCCTCGTGGGCGATCTGCTCGACCTTGGAGAAGTCGCCGTCGGCAAACAGGGCCGGCTTGACCATCCAGGTGCCACCGCAGGCGATGATGGCGGAGGAGCTCAGGTACTCCTCGACGTTGGCGGTGCTCACGCCGCCGGTAGGCATAAAGCGGTGACCGACAAACGGAGCGGCGAGGGCCTTGATAGTGTTCAGGCCGCCATACTGGGACGCGGGGAAGAACTTGGTGACCTTGAGGCCCAGGTTCTCGGCTGCGGTGACCTCGGAGGGGGTCACGGTGCCGGGAAGGACGGGCAGGTCGATGTCGATGCAGTGCTTCACGACGTCCTCGTTGTAACCCGGGGAGACGATGAACTTGGCACCGGCTGCGCGGGCCTGCTCAACCTGCTCGACGGTCAGGACAGTGCCGGCGCCAACGCACATCTCGGGCTCGGCCTCGGCCATAGCGGCGATGCACTCGGCGGCGCAGGCGGTGCGGAAGGTGACCTCGGCTGACTTCATGCCAGCTGCCATAAGGGCGTGGGCGAGCGGAGCGGCGTCCTCGACCTTGTCGAGCACAACGACCGGCACGATGCCCAGGGACTCAAGCGTGGTGTAGAACTGATCGAACATGATGTTCCTTTCGATGTGTGGCGCGCATGGGCGCGTGATTGCCAAATGTGCTGGTCAGGAGCCGATTTTGGATTGGTTATCGGAGGCACTGCTTGGGGTTCAAGCAATTCCAAAACCGGCTGCTCGACCAGTCATGTAGGGAATGCCAGACAAAACCGGAATGGGACTGGTGGTTTTGCCCGGCCGGAGGAATCGGGGAGCGGGCCGCAGGGGTATGGGATTGGAAAGCTGCGGCCCGCGGAATGGAGACGGACTAGCGCGCGACGCGGGTGCCACCGTCGGCGGCTGATGCCACGGCTGCGATCTCGTCTGCGGTCACCAAGTTGGAATCGCCCTTGATGGTGAGCTTGAGGATCGACGCTGCAATCGCGTAGTTGACGGCGTCCTGCGGGTCAAAGTCGTTGACGAGAGCATGGACGAGGCCGGCGTTGAAAGCATCGCCGGCGGCAACGCCCTCGAGCACGTGCACGTCGTGAGCAGGGGAGAACCAGTGCTCGCCGCTCTCGGCGTCAAAGAGCATGCCCATCCAGATGGAGCGCTCGACGCAGGAGATGTTGCGGACGACCGAGGCGACCTTCTTGCAGCCGTACTCGGCGCAGATCTGACGGGCCATCTCGACGTAGGTGTCACGCTCCTCGATGCCGTGGGCAAGGGAGCCGGAGACGCAGGTCATGCCAAGGCCGGCAGGCGCATCCTCGTCGTTGGCGATGCAGATGTCGACGAGCGGCAGGAGTTCCCTCATGGTGGCCTGCGACTTCTCGGGCGACCACATCTTGCCGCGATAGTTCACGTCACACACGGTGGTGATGCCCTTGGCGCGGCAGGCGGCGAGCGCATCCTTGCAGGCGGCGGCCATCTCATCGGAGACGGCGGGGGTCACGCCGGAGAAATAGAAGACATCGATGCCCTTGAGGATCTCGTCCCAGTCAAAGACGTCGCGCTTGGCCATGTTGATGGCAGAGTACTTGCGGTCGTAGACGCAACCGTTGCCGCGCTGCGAGGCACCGACCTCAAACACATAGGAGCCAAGGCGGTCGCCCTGACGCACGACGCGCGTGGTGTCGACGTCGTAGGCCTTCAGCGAACGCAGGGCGCACTCGCCCAGACGGTTGGCCGGGACAACGGAGACGTAAGCGGCCTTGTCGCCCTGGTAGGCCAGGGAAAGCGCAGTGTTGGCCTCGGCGCCGCCGTAGCGGACGTCAAACTCGGTTGCCTGCTCAATACGCAGGTGGTCTTTGGGTGAGAGTCTCATCATGATCTCGCCGAAGGTAAGAACCGTTTTACCCATGGTCGCGCAGCTCCTTTTACTCGTGCGTACACCTTTGATATGGCGTTGGCACGCAGGTGCCAAGACGGTAGGGTGCGTCTTTGCACCTGCGTGCCAACGCTCGCCGAAATCGGTTTACGAAATCGGTTTCGTTTCGAGTTGTAGTATACTCACCTACAGCGTTTTGCAACCGAGATTTTTAAAAAAATGCCTAAAATGGCTCAGATCGCCGACAATTGGGAAACGGGGTGCGTTATGGCGCAGATGAGAATCAAGGACATTGCCGCCGAGGCGGGCGTGAGTCCGGCCACGGTCTCGCGCTACCTCAACAACCGCCCCGGGCAAATGACCGAGGAGACCCGTGCCCGCATCGCGGCAGTTATCGAGCGCACCGGCTATCGCCCACGTGCCGCCGCGCGCAATCTGCGCAGCTCGCGTACGAACCTCATCGGTGTGATTCTGGCTGACATCGCCAACCCGTTCTCGAGCGCCATGCTCGAGGGCCTTTCCGCCAGCGCCGCGGCGCGCGGCTGCTCGCTCATGACGGCCATTAGCGGCAACGACCCCGCTAAGGAAGCGGAGTCGCTCACCAGACTTATCGATGCCGGCGTGGACGGCCTGGTCGTCAATACCTGCGGAGGCAATGACGAGGCGATCGCCGCGGCAGCGGGACGTCTGCCCGTCGTGCTGCTCGACCGCGACGTTGCCGACGGCGGTGTCGATCTGGTGACATCTAACAACCGTGAGCTGGTCGCCGGCTTGGTAGACGCCTTGGCAGCTGCGGGCAGCGAGCGTCTGTGCCTGCTCACCGAGGCAAGCGACGATAGCCCCGTGCGTCGAGAGCGCGCCGAGGCCTTTGCCGACGAGCTTTCGCGCCGCGGCCTTGCGGGCGAGGTCGTCACCCTGGCCGACGGTGGCGCCACGGGCGTTGGCCGTTTGGACAAGACCATCCGCGACTATGCAGGCAAAAAGCTCGGCCTCATTGCTGTCAACGGCCTGGTCTTCCTGCGCCTGACCGAGGCGCTGGCACAGCTTGGTCCCTCGCTGCCGGCGGGGCTCAAGATCGCGACGTTTGATGACTACCCCTGGAACCATGTGCTCTTTGGCGGCGTCACCACGGCCGCGCAAGACACCATCACCATCGCCGAGCGCGTGGTCGAGCGCCTCTCCGAGCGCATCGACGTTGTTACCACTACTGTGGGCGAGGCCGCAAAGCTGGCGCCCAAACGCATCGAGATCCCCGGCCACATCGAACACCGCGCCTCGACCTCTCGTTAGTCTGTATGATAATATATAGACAAT
>USMH01000106.1 GCA_900555745.1 uncultured Collinsella sp. | reverse complement strand
AACACGCGATGGAGCGCGACCGTGAGCTCAACGACGCCCAGGTTGGGGGCAACGTGCCCGCCGACAGCGGCGGAGCTTTCGAGGATGGCGTGGCGAATCTCGTCGCAGAGCTGCGGGAGCTCGGCACGATTAAGAGCCTTGACGTCCTCGGGCGTTGTCGTTTGCGTAAGCAGCATCGTTGTGGGTTACTCCATGCGAATCGAGCGCCGGCGCTCCCTCGGCCGACACAATTGCACAAGACAGTCTCGCACATTTTGGCGTTTGATATGTGACGGCGGCGCGGTAATTCGACAACTGGTGGGGCAAAACGTTTTGTCCGATGCCATACTGATGTGTTCCATGATGTTTTTATCGATTGTGCACAGGCCGTGGCTTGCCGTCGCGAGCCGCTGGAAGGAGGCAGCATGTCCGATGCCGTTCGTGCCGAGAAAATCGCGCACGAGGTCGACGATGCCGCCCGCCAGCTCGCCCAGGCGGGCCGCTTGGACCTGACGCGCGAGTTTATCCAGCATGGCGACGTGACGGTCTATGCACATGTGACCTCGGTGGCACGGGCAAGTCTGTCCTTTGCCGAGCACTTGGGCCGTGCTGGCATTTCGATCGACCGTGCCTCGCTGCTGCGCGGAGCCCTGTTACACGATTACTTTCTCTACGATTGGCACGACCCCGACCCGAGCCATCGCCTGCACGGATTTCGGCATCCGTTTTTTGCCCTGGCACGTGCGGAGGAAGATTTTGAGCTGACGTCGCGCGAGCGGAATATTATCGTGCGGCATATGTTTCCGCTGGTGCCGGTGCCGCCGACGTGTCGTGAGGCTTGGATTGTATGCCTGGCAGATAAATGGTGCGCGCTGCGCGAGACGGTCGCCGGCCGTCTGCCGCGCAAAGACGACGCGAACGATTTGAGCGAGGGCTCGAGCGACGGCTCGAGCAAAGATTCGAGTGAAAAGAGGAGAGGGTAGACGGTGGGGACCGCGATCGACATGGCATTTGACGGCGCGACGCTTGCCGCCTGTCCGCTTTCGGCACTGGTGCTCTCGTTCGCCTTCTACGGGTTTTGCGGCTGGGCATGGGAATCGACGGTCTGCGCCATGCTCAATCACGGACGATTTGCCAACAGTGGCTTTTTGCTGGGGCCGTGTTGTCCTATCTATGGTGTGGGCGGCATTGCCTGCTGGCTGCTGTTGCGCGGGATTTCGGATGCCTCGAGCCAGTTTGTCGCTGCAGCGCTCGTATGCAGCGTGATTGAGTACAGCGTGGGCGTGCTGTTGGAAAAAACAACGGGCGCTCGCTTTTGGGATTACTCGCACCTGCCGTTTAACTTGCACGGACGCATCTGTCTGTACTGGGCCTGCGCGTTTGGCTTGGGTTCGTTGTGTATTTGCCGTTTAGTGGAGCCGGCATTGCTGGGGCTGCTTGGCCATCTGCCGGTGCTGATTGTGCGGTTGTCCGCCTTTATCGTCGCGGTCGCGATGATGGTCGACGCGGTGTGCTCGTTGGCGAGCTGGCGGCGTCTGTCTGATCAGCTGGAGCGCGTCCGGGCCGACCTTGCCGACCGCATTAACGAGTCGCTTGCCGATGCCTCGGACTCAATGCTCGAGCGCATTCCCGAATCGACGATTGACTCGGTGACACAGACGCACATCCGTAGCCGTGCCGTTAACGCGTGGCTGGCCGAGCTGGGTGACGCCGCGCTCGATGCCCTGCGCGAGAAGGCTTCAATGCCGACGTTTATCGCGGATGGTGCTCGCGGCCTGGCACTTGCTGCCCGCCGCGTGGCCGATGCCGCGCCGAGCATGCCGCGTCCGTCGCTCAGTCGTCGCCTTGCCGGCAAGCGCATAAGCCGTCCGGTGCCGAGCGTGTCACTCAGCCGCCGCGACCTGCGCTTCTTCAATGCCTTCCCGCGCTTGCGTATCAACCGCTACGAGGGCGTCATCCGAGCTACCGACCTTCGTGACCGAGCCCGCGAGCTGTTCCGCCACTAGCCGGGACGGGCGCGCTCACGGCTTCCTTGCTCGCGTATTTCCCGTTCGTTTCGCGTCCGTTGCCGCGCCGTTTCCAAGATTGCGGCACCGTTTCCATTCGACAACGCAGCGTTTAACAACGCCGTATCTGGTCTACACCAGTTGCCCCTCGGCCGCATTATGGGCGCCGACAACGTTCATGCGATCAAGGGGGAGCGAATGTACGATACGGGATCGACAACGTTTATGCTCATCTGCACCATGCTCGTGTTTTTAATGACACCGGGTCTGGCGTTTTTCTACGGTGGCCTGTCTAGGCGCAAAAATGTCATCAACACCATGCTCATGTGCTTTGGCGCCATTGGCCTGGTCGGTGTGTTGTGGATTGTTGCCGGCTGGTCGCTGGCCTATGGCGGCGACGGTTCCAGCCCGTTTATTGGAGGCCTTGACCAGCTGCTGTGCCTGCCGGTACTCAACCAGGTGCTGCAGGCGGCCGAGGGCAATGCCGCGGACGGTGCCGCCTACCCTCAGATCATCAACATCGCCTTCCAGATGGCGTTTGCCATGATCACGGCTGCTATCGTCACGGGCAGCCTGGCCGGCCGCGTTAAGTTCGGTGCCATGACGGCCTTCCTGGGCATTTGGCTGCTTGTGGTCTATGCGCCGCTTGCCCACATGGTTTGGGGCGGCGATGGCTCCTTTATCGGTGACATTATCGGCGCACTCGACTTTGCCGGCGGCGACGTGGTGCACATTTCGTCCGGTCTTACCGGCCTGATCCTCTGCTTAATGCTTGGCCGTCGTCGTGGCTTTGGCATGGTGAGCTACCGTCCACATAACGTGCCGTTTGTGGCGTTGGGCGCCGGCCTGCTTTGGTTTGGCTGGTTTGGCTTTAACGGCGGCAGCGAGTTTAAGGCCGACGCCGTGGCGGCGCTCGCCATCCTCAACACCGTGACGGCTAGCGCGGCGGGCATGGTCTCGTGGCTTGCCGTCGAGCGCGTGCACACCGGTCGCCCCACGCTGGTGGGTGCCAGCACCGGTCTGGTTGCGGGCCTTGTGGTGGTCACGCCGGGTGCGGGCTTTGTCGAGCCGTGGGCAGCGCTGGTCATGGGCCTGATCGTGTCGCCCGTCTGCTACCTGGCCATCAGTCATCTTAAGACCAAGTTTGGCTACGACGATGCGCTCGACGCGTTTGGCTGCCACGGCATCGGTGGCATCCTGGGCGGCGTGCTCACGGGGCTGTTCTGCGTGCCGGAGCTCTCGTGGACCGGTAAGGGCGGCCTGTTCTACACGGGCGATGTCTCGCTGCTCATCTCGCAGATTTTGGGCATTGTGGTGACGGTCGCTATTGTACTGGTGCTCGACTTGGTGATCGCCGCGGTGGTCAAGGCGCTGTTCCACGGCAGCCTGCGCGTGGACGAGGCCGACGAGGCGCTGGGCTTGGACGCGAGTCAACACGGCGAGAGCGCGTATCCCTCGTTCTCCGGACTCGATTAGCAGCTTCCCCAAGCTCCGCACCTTGCCGTTCAATCGTCGCGCGGCTTCCCCAGGCACCCGACCTTGCCCCTCAAACCGTCGCTTGCGTACCGAAGTACGCGGCGCTCCTCTTTCGGGGCAATCTCGGGCACCTGGAAAACCCGCGTCATTGAATGACAATTCATTTCTTTATTAAAGAGAGGAATTCACTATGAAGAAAATTACGGCGGTCGTTCGTGCCGAGAAGCTTGAGGTTCTCAAAGACGCGCTGTTTGCTGCTGATGTTCGTGGTATGACCATCAACCAGGTGCAGGGCTGCGGTGCACAGCATGGCTGGAAGGAATACGTGCGCGGCAACGAGTTGCTTGTCAACACGATCCCTAAGGTGCAGTTCACCCTTATCTGCGCCGATGAGCATGTTGACGGCATTGTCGACATCATCTGCAACGCCGCTCGCACCGGCGCCGTTGGAGACGGCAAGATTTGGGTCGAGCCGGTC
The DNA here is from genome assembly GCA_900555745.1 of uncultured Collinsella sp. Taxonomy (GTDB): domain Bacteria; phylum Actinomycetota; class Coriobacteriia; order Coriobacteriales; family Coriobacteriaceae; genus Collinsella. Next base: position 774 of record USMH01000106.1, on the reverse strand, counting down.
GAAGAGGTCATCCGCATTCGCACCGGCGAACACGGCCCCGCTGCGGTGTAGAATCGACCGCCTGCCATCCGCAACGTTAAAATGCTGCAATGAGGAACAAGACTTGCGTTGCGGATGGACGGATTATGGGTCGTAATAAATATCCCGAGGAGACGGTCGCGAAGATTCTCGACGCGGCGCTGGAGCTATTCTGCACACAGGGTTATGAGGGGACGAGCATTCAAAACATCGTCGACCACCTCGATGGCATGACCAAGGGTGCTGTCTATCATCACTTTAAGAGCAAAGAAGAGATTTTCAACGCCGCATTTGATCGGGCAATGGCTCCGATTGCTGAGCGCCGTCGCGCGACACTCGGTGCTGGCAATATGACGGGAGCCCAAAAGCTCAAACGACTCTATGCGCCCGAGTCCGTTGTTCCGCAAATCGAGCTATGGGCTCGCATGCATCCTGCGGCAGATCCGGTAAAAAGCTCGCGGCTGCTGGCGATGCAGTACCAGGGTTCGTTTGACGAGTCGGCCGATGGCTATCTCCTGGCAGTGATCGAGGAGGGCATCGCCGACGGCTCCATTGCGTGTGCATGCCCGCGCGAAGCGGCGGAGGCGGTATCGTTGTTGGCGAATCTTTGGCTGCTGCCGCTGTTCCGTCCGCTTGAGAACAAGGGTCGAATGCTCGCTCGCGCGCAATGTTTGGCGCAGATGGCGGCCGCGGTGGGGCTCGATTTGGGTAATGAAGTGCTCCAGACAACGGCGCTGATTTGGGACGTATGGGACC
>USMH01000105.1 GCA_900555745.1 uncultured Collinsella sp. | reverse complement strand
GCACCGATGCGCAGACCCCACTTATGCTCGTTGCACACGATGGTCACACTGCCATAGGGAGCCTCTTGATGACACTTCAAGGCGGCGAAGGGCCGTGCCTTGCTATCGTCGGCACCGATGCGCAGACCCCACTTATGCTCGTTGCACACGATGGTCACACTGCCATAGGGAGCCTCTTGATGACATGTCTCGCGCTTACCATCGCGATAAGCGTGCGCAGGTTTTTCTTCAACATTGAAAAGGAAGGCAGGCCCTTTGACCTTGAATGTAACCAGACACTTCGTCGAGTGGGAAATTTATTCCTTATCGGCGGCGTTGCCGTGAGGCTTCTTGGTGCCGCAATCACGGGAATGATACTCTCAGGATTTGGCGGCAGCTTTACGGATGCGTTCGTCGGCCAGTTATTCGAGCCCTCTATGCTCTTTGCAGGCCTGATTTTTAGCCTGATTGCCAGCATCTTCCGCTACGGGTATATCCTGCAAAAACAAGATGACGAGTTGCTCTAGGGGGAATCCATGATTATTCTGCGGCTCGACCGCATGCTTGCCGAACGCAAGATCTCATCCAAAGAGCTTGCGGAACGCGTGGGCATCTCCCAGGTCAATATGTCGCGCATCAAGACGGGCAAGGTTTCTGCCGTGCGCTTTTCAACTCTTGACGCGATATGCCGGGCACTCGACTGCCAACCGGGCGATGTGCTGGAATATATGCCTGACGATGAAGCCGATAATCTTTTTGGACTTAAAGATTCATAGGCATAATTTAGCCACCAGCGCCTAAACGCAAATAGCCCGCTAGAACAACATCCGTTCTAGCGGGCTATTCAGATATTTCAGCTACGCGCTCGGCGGCTCAGGCAAACCTTACGCAAACAGGCCGTAGATGCTGATGTTGGCCTTGGCGTAGAGGCCGTTAGCATACTCGGTCCACTTGGAGCTGGCGCTCGAAGCCTGCGAGGAATACTGCTGATAAGCAGTATAGTAGGCGGTCATGGCCTGCTTATAGGTAGCGCTATCGGCCGTAAAGGCATCATCGGCAAAGGCCTTGGCGTAGGTGCTATCGGCGTCCTTCCAGGTGCCCTTTGAGCTATCCCACTCGTCGCCGGCAAGGTTGATGATGTAGTCGGCGTAGTCCTTGCTCGCGGTCTCCTCGTTGCCGTCAGCAGGCTCGGTCGGGGCGGTCGGCATGCTTGCGGAGCCGTCGCCGACCTTCTTCTTATAGAGCTTCTGCAGCGTTGCGGACTGACGGACGATCTGCTTGGCCTGGTCCTTGGACACACCGTACTGCTTGGCCATGGTCTTGTAGTCGGAGGTGCCGATGGAATCCTCGGCGTACTTCTTCATTTCCTTGGAAGAGACGGTAATGCCCTCGTCCTCGGCAGCGTCCAGCAAAATCTGGTTGCGCACGTAGGACAGGATAACGTCGGCAGACGGAGCGGTGTAGTTGCCGTCGTTGTCCTTGACGGTGTCGAGGCTGTACTGGCTCTCGATGGCCTCGCGCGCGGTGATGTCGCTCTTCTTGCCGTTGTAGCTATAGCTTGCCACGGTCGAATCGAGCTGGTCCTCGGACAGGGTCGCCGAGCCGACGCCCTTGCCGCCAAAACCACCGTTGCCGATAAAGAAGCCGACCACGGCAGCAATCACGACGGCGACCACAAAGGCGGCAATCATCGTCTTCTTGTGCTTGCAAGCGTGGTCGTCCACGTCGGAGTCGTCGTCCTCGTCCTGTTCCTCGGGCATGAGGTTCTCGTCAGCTGCATCCGCGGCGATCTTTGCCTCCAGGCGAGCGTCCTCCTCCTCGGCGGACGTGCCGGCGGCAATATGTTCGGCAGACGTGCCGGCGACCAGGTCGATCTTCTCGTCCTCATCACCGTCAGGGCCTTCGCCGCGCTCGATGATCTGGATGCCGTCGATCTCGTCCTTCTCGTCCTTCTTTTGAATCAGACCCATATCAGTTACTCCTTGTTAGGAAACATAGTCCCCAATAGAATACGCCCGGCAGGGCGCCGGGCGTATTGATTCTTAGGTTATACGCAAACACTTAAGTACTATTTAGGCGTTTGCAGCGTGCATACCTTAGACCAGGTGCGCGATAACGGCATCGGCAAAGGCCTGCGTGCCCACAGCGCCCTCAACGGAGCCGGTCTGGGCACGACGCACGTCACCGGTAACCTGCTCGCCCTCGTCGAGCGTGGCAGATACGGCGGCACGAATGCGATTGGCAGCATCGTTCTCGCCCAGGTGATCGAGCATCATCGCAGCAGAGAGGATCTCGGCCGTGGGGTTGGCGATATCCTGGCCGGCGATATCGGGCGCGGAGCCATGCGTAGCCTCAAAGATGGCGCAGTCGGCACCGATGTTGGAACCCGGAGCCATACCCAGGCCACCCACCAGCCCAGCGCACAGGTCGCTGACGATGTCGCCGTACAAGTTGGGCAGTACCAGGACATCGAAGTCGTTGGGGTTCTGGACCAGGCCCATGCAGGTGGCGTCGACGATCTTGTCGTTGAACTCGATATCGGGATAGTTGGCGGCTACCTCGCGCGCCACGCGCAGGAACAGGCCGTCGGTCGCCTTCATGATGTTGGCCTTGTGCACGGCCGTCACCTTTTTGCGGCCGCAGCGGCGGGCATACTCAAAGGCATACTCCACAATGCGGCGGCTCTTGGCGATGGAGATCGGCTTGATCGAGATCGCGGAATCAGCGGCGAAGGTCTTTTGGCCCGAACGCTCGACAAGCTGCGAGAGCTCCTCGACCTCGGCAGCGCCCTCATCGAACTCGATGCCAGCGTAGAGGTCCTCGGTGTTCTCGCGCACGATGACCAGGTCGACGTCGCGGAAGCGCGAGCCGTCGCCCGGCTGCGACAGGCAGGGGCGCACGCAGGCGTACAGGTCAAAGTGCTTGCGCAGGGCCACGTTGACGCTGCGGAAACCCGTGCCGACCGGCGTGGTGATGGGGCCCTTGATGGCAACCTTGGTCTCGGCGACCGCATCGAGCACGTGCTGGGGCAACGGCGTGCCAAACTCGTCCATGACGCTGGCACCGGCCTCCTGGACGTTCCAGTTGATCTGGACACCAGTGGCCTCGACCACGCGGCGCATGGCCTGCGTAATCTCGGGACCGATACCGTCACCGGGAATCAGGACTACATCGTGCGCCATAATCTGTTACTCCTCGTCTTCGGCGTCGTCAGATTTTTTAACGCTAGCACGCTTCTTCTTTTTGGAGAGATCCAGGCCAAAACGTTTAACAAGCATTTCGCAAATCTCGCTCGAACGGGCCTTGAGATAGCTGCCCTTGCCGTTCTCGGCGTCGAACTTAAGGCGCAGCGCAAGCTTCTCGGCAACCTCGGCGTCGATCTCGCCCTGGCAAAACTCGTACAGGCAACCGAGCATGTCGCGATACTCAAGGTCTCCGTGGTAGCACTGGATGGCCTCGTCCAGGATGGGCCAAGCCTCGCGCGAACGCTCGACGCTCGTGGCACCCCACACGCACAGCAGGCGGAAGGCGGCATAGCGCAGCGTGGAGGAGATCTCGTCGAACAGTGCAGTCTCGGCGCCCTCAAAGGCATCGCCCAGCTGCTCGGGGCAGGTGGTAGCGAGCGCCGTCAGGGCATCGAGGGCCTCCCAGCGGGTCTGCGCCTCGGGGCGGTCAAGCGCCTCGATCAGCGCGGGCACGCAGGGCACGACGCGCTGCGGATCGCGCTCGGCAAGCAGGTGCAGCACACGAGCGGCAAACTGGCGGATGCGGCGCGTGGGGCAGCCGAGCTCCTGGACCAGACGGTCGACGGCGTTCTCGTTCTCCTCTGCCAGCTGAAGCTGTGCCAGCTCCTCGTCGGTGAGCTGTTCGTCTTTGTTTTCTGCCATAGTTACCTCTTCTTACTATTTCTTAGCGTGCTTGCCAGCACCCTTGCTGTCATCGGTGACCGAGATGAGCTGTCGGTCGGCCGCGCCATTGCGACGCGCACGGCGGCGCTCCTCGGCGTCGCCCGCGTCGGCGGCGGCGCGATGAGCCTTGTTGACGTTAAAGACCTCGTCGTGCTTGCGCCACGGACCGACGGACTCGCCAAAGCTCATCTTAAGACCGGCGATAAAGCCGCCGAGCCAGCCGATCGGCGCAAACTGCACCAGCGGGAACAGCGAGAACACCCAAGTCAGCAGGACGACTGCCGCCGCTCCTGCAAAGTTGGCAATCCAGTAGTCGCGCTTGGTGATCACGCGCTTTTCGCACGCCCACTGGCCGCACAAAAAGCCAATGTAGATCGCAAAGAGAAAGAGCACCAGCGCAAGCACCACGAACGTCCAGTTCATGGGCGCTACTCCCCGTGATGATGGCCACAGCAGCACTCGTGGCCGTCGTCATGGCCGTGGCCGCCGCAGCACTCGTGGTCCTCGCCGTGATGGTGACCGCAACCGCACTCATGGTCGTCGCCGTGCTCGCCGCAACCGCAGCCGTCCTCGTGAGCGCCATGCTCCTCGGGACGATACTGCGACCAGTCCAGACCGGCGGCGATGGCGTCGGCCTCCTCCTTATAGAGGACCGTGATGGCCTGGGTGCCCAGCTTGGCGCCACCGATGGCGTCGAGCATGTCGTAGAGCGTAAAGGCGACGTCGGCGCCGGGCAGCGCGAGCTCGCGGTCATCGGCGTAGGCGAGCGCCAGGCGCAGGTCCTTGATGAAGTGCTCGACCATAAAGCCGGGCTTGTAGTCGCCGTCG
>USMH01000104.1 GCA_900555745.1 uncultured Collinsella sp. | reverse complement strand
CATCCAACGGGATATGTCGTACTTGGCAGCCCATAGCCTGATAGATGCGCGTCAGACGCAAATAGCCCGGGTCCTCAACGGCATACACCTTGTCAGCGCCAAGCAACTGAACCAACATGGTATCGAGCAGCTGGGCGCCTGCACCGATAACAATGTTGTCGGGGTCGACATTCATGCCCCTCGTCCCACGCAGATGGTGAGCAATTGCGCGTCGCAGCCGAGCGGTGCCCTGCGCCGGTGCGGGCGAAAAGATCTCGCGCTCATCTTCGGATGCCAGCGTCGCCCGTAGTGCGCTTTGCCAAAGCCGCGCCGCCTCCAAAGCGGAAGAAGAAAGTGCATCGAATCGCTCGACCTGTCCGTTGACATCATGCGCGCTGGGACCCGCAAAGGCGGCATCTCGGTCGATGCCTTCCGCAGCCGAAGCCAAAACCGGTGCATCCGGAAGCTCGCAAGCGTAGTAGCCACGACGTGGCATTGAGCAAATATAGCCCTCGGCAAGTAACTGGCTATATGCATTCTCGATGGTAATGACACTGATTCCCAGATGACTGGCAAAGGCGCGCTTAGACGGAAGATGCTCCCCCGCCGCAATACGGCCAGCAACAATATCATCTCGAATTTGCTGGTAAACATACTCATAGAGCGATGCTTCGCCGCGTTTTTCCAAATTGTAGTCAAGCATGAGTTTATCACCTGATCATATCGAACCGTTCAATCTGGTATTAGTCTGACCTTGTTATTATCTCGAAAACTGAGTATTTCGCCATACCCAGCTCCCCGATAGGATGTTCCGTCAAGCAATGCACATGCCAATCAAGGGAGCAACCATGGCAGAACAGACCAGCAAGGCCGATCGCGTCAAACTCAATCGCGAGCTCGCGCAGATGCTCAAGAGCGGCGTCATCATGGACGTCACCACGCCCGAGCAGGCACGCATCGCCGAGGAGGCAGGCGCCTGCGCCGTCATGGCACTCGAGCGCATCCCGGCCGACATCCGTGCCGCCGGCGGCGTCTCGCGCATGAGTGACCCCAAGATGATCAAGGGCATCCAAGAGGCCGTCTCCATCCCTGTTATGGCCAAGTGCCGCATCGGTCACATCGTCGAGGCGCAGGTCCTTCAGGCTATCGAGATCGACTACATCGACGAGTCCGAGGTTCTCTCCCCTGCCGATAACGTCTATCACATCGACAAGACCCAGTTTGACGTGCCGTTTGTCTGCGGCGCCCGCGATCTGGGCGAGGCGCTGCGCCGTGTTGCCGAGGGCGCCACGATGATCCGCACCAAGGGCGAGCCGGGCACGGGCGACGTCGTCCAGGCTGTACGCCACATGCGCAAGATCCAAAAGCAGATCCGCGACGTTGTTGCCCTGCGCGACGACGAGCTCTTTGAGGCAGCCAAGCAACTGCAGGTTCCGGTCGAGCTGGTGCGCGAGGTCCATGCCACGGGTAAGCTTCCCGTCGTGAACTTTGCCGCCGGCGGCGTAGCGACCCCCGCCGACGCCGCGCTGATGATGCAGCTGGGCGCCGAAGGCGTCTTTGTCGGCTCGGGCATCTTTAAGAGCGGCGACCCCGCCAAGCGCGCCGCCGCTATCGTCAAGGCCGTGGCAAACTTCACCGATGCCAAGCTCATCGCCGAGCTTTCGGAGGACCTGGGCGAGGCTATGGTGGGCATCAACGCCGACGAGATCGAGATTATCATGGAGGAGCGCGGGCGCTAGTCCAGCAGAAGGGATCGCACATGAGCGATTATGCAGACCAAACGGTCGCCGTGTTGGCGGTCCAAGGCGCTTTTGCCGAGCACGAGGCGAGGCTGTCGGAGCTGGGCGCACGTTGTATTGAGCTGAGGCAGGCGGCTGATTTAAAGCAGGACTTTGACCGTCTGGTACTTCCCGGCGGCGAGTCTACCGTTCAAGGGAAGCTGCTTGATGAGTTGGGCATGCTCGAGGAGCTTCGTGCCCGTATCGCTGAAGGCATGCCCGTCCTGGGCACCTGCGCCGGCCTGATTCTGCTGGCTCACGACCTTGCCGCCCATGACGATAAGGGCACGCCGCGTTTGGCAACCATGGATGTACTTGTCGAGCGCAATGCCTACGGCAGGCAGCTCGGCAGCTTTCGAACCAAGGGGCAGCTAGCCGGCATCGACGGTGAAGTGCCACTGACGTTTATCCGCGCGCCCCGCATCGTCGAGGTCCACGGCGACGCCAAGGCCTTAGCGAAAGTCGACGGCCGTATCGTCGCCGCCCGTCAGGGCAGCCAGCTCGGCGTAACCTTCCACCCCGAACTCGACGAAGACACCCGCCTCCACGAACTGTTCCTACAAATGTAGGCATCGAAATCAACAAACGAAATGAGAGTGGATAATCTCCCACTTTAAGCTTGGATGCAGGCTCAAACCGGGAGATTATCCACTCTCATGCTATGTAGTCGTTGGGGACGTTCTTAAACGACTAGTCAAACAAGAACACCCAACGACTATCTTTTAGCAGGTCTGGATCAAGGCAACGCCGATGTTTTGGCACCGACAGCGAGCGCCCACCAGAGCGAACAAATTGGCATGAAAAGAGGACGGCATAGACCTTCTGGTCATGCCGTCCTCTTTGAATGACAAGTTGTCGCTCTGGCGCCCGCGCAGCGTCGACTGGTCCGCCGTTCGTTAGAACGGCGGAACTGAGGGCAGCGTCGAGCCGTTACGCGGTTTGGTAAAACCGCGTAAATACCTAACTACATCAAGTTGCAAACAGCTGCTGCGAAGGCAACGGGGTCCTCGGGCAGAATGCCCTCGACCAGCAGGGCCTGGTCATAGAGCAAACCGGAGTACTGCTTGATCTTGTCGGCGTCGCCCGCCTTCTGAGCGGCGACGAGCTTGGAAAAGACCGGGTGCTTGGCGTTGAGCTCGAGCACGCGCTGGCTCTTGGGCATACCGTCGGGCGCGCCCTCGGGACCCTTCTGGAGCACCTTCTCCATCTCGAGCGAAAGCGGGCCCTCGGTGGTGATGCACGCGGGAGCATCGGTCAGGCGCGCAGAGACGGCAACCTTCTCGACCTTGTCGCCGAGTGCCTCCTTCATGGCGTTAAAGAGGTCCTCGTTCTCCTTGGTGGCGTCCTCGGCCTCCTTTTTCTCGTCCTCGGTCGCCAGGTCAAGATCACCGGTTGCGACGTTCTTGAGCTCCAGGTGACGATCCTCAACCTCGGGCTCGGCACCATCGGCCACGGCCTTCTCGGCAGCCTCGCGGGCGGCATCGTCCTCGTAGATCTTGGGCATATCGGCGGCAACGTACTCACGCATAGCCTGGAACGTGAACTCATCCACATCCTGCGTCAGCAGCAGCACGTCATAGCCGCGGTCGAGCACGCCCTTTACCACGGGCATCTTGGCCAAGCGCTCACGCGAGTCGCCGGCGGCGTAGTAGATGGCCTTCTGATCCTCGGGCATGCCCTTGGCATACTCGGCCAGGGTAATCATCTTCTGTTCCTTGGCAGACCAGAACAGCAACAGGTCGGCGAGCTCATCGGCCTTCATGCCATAGCTCGAGTAGATGCCGTACTTAAGACCGCGGCCAAAGTTCTCAAAGAACTTCTCGTAGGCCTCGCGGTCGTTGTCACGCATATCCTCAAGGTCGGCGGTAATCTTCTTTTCCACACGCTTGGCGATGGCCTTGAGCTGACGGTTCTGCTGCAGCGTCTCGCGCGAGATGTTGAGCGACACGTCGGCGGAATCCACGACGCCGCGGACAAAGTTGTAGTAGTCGGGCAGCAGGTCGTCGCACTTCTCCATGATCAGGACGTTGGAGCTGTAGAGCGCCAGACCCTTCTCGTAGTCCTTGCTGTACAGATCGAACGGCGCGCGTCCCGGCACAAACAGCAGGGCGTCATACTCGAGCGTGCCCTCGGCGTGGAAGCTGATGGTGCGCGCAGGATCGTCAAAGTCGTGGAACGTGGACTTGTAGAACTCGTCGTAGTCCTTCTGCTCGACATCGGAGCTGCGCTTCTTCCAGATCGGTGTCATGGAATTGACGGTCTCGAGCTCCTGATAGTCCTCGTACTCGGGCTTGTAATCGTCGCCGGCGTCCTCGGGCTTGGGTTTCTGGCGGCTCTTGGACACCATCATCTGAATCGGGTAGCGCACATAGTTGCTGTACTGCTGAATCAGGCTCTTGAGACCCCACTCGGTCAGGAAGCGATCGTAGGTCTCGGCCTCGCCGTCGGCATCGAGCTTCTCGTTCTCGCGCAGCGTCAGGATGACATCGGTACCGTGCTCGGCGCGCTCACCGTCCTCGATGGTGTAGCCCTCAAGACCGTCGGATTCCCACACATGGGCGACATCCTCGCCATAGGCGCGGCTGACGACCTTCACATGGCTGGCAACCATAAAGGCAGAGTAGAAGCCCACGCCAAACTGGCCGATGATGTCGACATCGGAGCCCTGCTGCTCGGCGTTCTCGGTCTTAAACTCCTCGGAGCCGGAATGGGCGATGGTGCCCAGATTGCGCTCGAGCTCCTCGGCGGTCATGCCAATGCCGTTATCCGAGATGGTAATGGTGCGGGCGTCTTTATCAAAGGAGACGCGAATGGCCAGGTCGCCCTGGTTGATCTTGACGCTCGGATCCTGCAGGCTCTTAAAGTTGAGCTTGTCGACGGCGTCGCTCGCGTTAGAGATAAGCTCGCGCAGGAAGATTTCCTTATTGGTGTAGATGGAGTTGATCATGAGGTCGAGCAGTTTTTTGCTCTCGGTCTTAAATTGACGCATGTGCAGTCCTTTCG
>USMH01000103.1 GCA_900555745.1 uncultured Collinsella sp. | reverse complement strand
AGGTCCAGCGCAACTGGGTTCTCGTCGACGCCGATGGTGCTGTCCTGGGCCGTCTTGCCACCCAGATCGCAATGATCCTGCGCGGTAAGAACAAGCCCCAGTTCACGCCCAACAGCGACTGCGGCGACTTCGTTGTCGTCATCAACGCCGATAAGGTCCAGCTTACCGGTAACAAGGCCGACACGAAGACCTATTATCGCCACAGCGGCTACAACGGCGGCCTCAAGGCTGAGAGCTTCCGCCAGGCTATGGAGAAGCACCCGGAGAAGGTCATCGAGCGCGCCGTTCGCGGTATGCTGCCCAAGACCACCCTCGGCCGTGCCCAGATGACCAAGCTTAAGGTCTACGCTGGTGCCGAGCATCCGCATGCTGCCCAGAACCCCACGAAGATTGAGCTGGAGGCTTAAAGATGGCTGAGAACACCGTTGTCTACCAGGGTACCGGCCGTCGTAAGAACGCCGTCGCCCGCGTCCGTCTCGTCCCCGGCACCGGCAAGGTGACCATCAACAAGCGTGATGCCGAGCAGTATTTCGGCCGTCATCAGCTCGTTGAGAACGCCCTTGCTCCCTTCAAGGTGACCGACACCGCCGGTCAGTTCGACGTTATCGCTCTGTGCGATGGCGGCGGCATTTCCGGTCAGTCCGGCGCTCTGCGCCTGGGCATCGCTCGCGCTCTTCTGAACGCTGGCGATTACCGTGCTGACCTCAAGAAGGCCGGTTTCCTTACGCGCGATGCTCGCGTGGTCGAGCGCAAGAAGTACGGCCTCAAGAAGGCCCGCCGCGCTCCCCAGTTCTCCAAGCGCTAAGGTTTTATCTCCTTTCGAGATACAATGTACAAGCGGGGCCTGCCGATTCCTCGGCGGGTCCCGCTTTTCTTTTTCGACTAGGGTGGGCGGTTGCATATCGCCTGCTAGGGAAGGAGCGATCCTATGCCCCAGAACATCTTCGGTACCGACGGCGTCCGTGGCGTCGCCAACGCTGATCTTTCGTGCGACCTCGCGTTTCGTCTGGGTCGCGCGGCGACCAAGTTTCTTGGTCCGGATATCTGCATCGGCCGTGATACGCGCCTTTCGGGCACCATGCTCGAGAGCGCTCTGACCGCCGGCATCATGGCCGAGGGCGGCCGTCCGCACTGCTGCGGCGTCATTCCTACGCCGGCCGTGGCGCTGCTCACTGTTCAGAACGAGCTCGATGGCGGCATTGTCATCTCCGCTTCGCACAATCCGCCGGAGTTCAACGGCATCAAGTTCTTTAGCCGCAAGGGCATGAAGCTTCCCGATGCTGTCGAGGAAGAGATCAGCGCCTGGGTCATGTCCGAGGAAGCCATGGCTGCCGACACGCTGCCGACCGGTGCCGGCGTGGGCCACATCATCAAGATGAAGGACGCTCGCAAGGCATACGTCGACCACGCCATCGATACGCTTGATGGCCTGAGGCTCGACGGCCTGGTCGTTGCCGTCGACTGCGGCCACGGTGCTTCTTGCCAGACCACGCCCGCCGCGCTGCAGCGCCTGGGTGCTACGGTCCATGCCATCAACACCGATTATTGCGGCACCGACATCAACGTCGAGTGCGGATCTACGCACCTCGAGCCCCTGCGCGAGCTCGTGCTGCGCACCCATGCTGACATCGGTCTGGCCCACGACGGCGACGCCGACCGCGTGCTGTTCGTGGACAGCGAGGGCAATGAGATCGATGGTGACTACATCCTGGCTATCTGCGGTTCTGACCTCGCCGCTCGCGGCAAGCTCGCCAACTCCGAGATCGTCTCGACCGTCATGTGCAACCTGGGCTTCTCCATCGCTATGAAGGAGCAGGGCTTCGAGATGGTTCAGACCGCCGTGGGCGACCGCTACGTTTTGGAGCGCATGCTCGCGGACGGCGCCGTCATCGGCGGCGAACAGTCCGGCCACATCATCTTCCTGGAGCACAACACCACCGGTGACGGCCTGGTGACGGCTCTGCAGCTGCTGGCCGTGCTCAAGCGCACCGGTCGTACCCTCACCGATCTTTCCGGCATCATGAAGAAGTACCCGCAGGTGCTCGTCAACGTGCATTCCGACAACAAGGCTGGTCTGGATGATTGCCAGCCCATCTGGGATGCCGTCGCTGCTGCCGAGAAGGAGCTTGACGGCCGCGGCCGCATTCTGGTGCGCCCGAGCGGTACCGAGCCGCTGGTCCGCGTGATGGCCGAGGCCGAGACGCACGAGCTGACCCAGCGCGTTGTCGACGACATCGTCGAGGTTGTCAAGCGCGAACTTCCCTAATGGTCAATTACGGGTGCCAAGTGGTAAACTGTTAAGGTTATTTTGGTTGATCGGTATGTCCGAGGGGGAGCATGTTCACTAAAGTCCTAAGGTCTTTTGGTATGCGTGGTCGAGTCCTTACGTTGGATGCTCCCATCTCGGGTGACGTCATTCCGCTCTCCGAGGTAAACGATCAGACGTTTGCCACCGGCCTTTTGGGCCAGGGCGTGGCGATTCGGCCCACCGGAACGCGTGTGATTGCACCGGCTGATGCCAAGGTCGAGGCTATTTTTCCCACGGGACACGCCGTTGCGCTTAACACGGTCGATGGCTTGGACGTGCTCATCCACGTTGGCTTGGACACTGTTCAGCTCGAGGGCAAGCACTTTACCGTACATGCGCAAGTGGGTGACATCGTCCATAAGGGCGATGTGCTCATTGAGTTCGATCGCGAGGCAATTGCTGCCGAGGGCTACGATGTGACGGTTCCCATCTTGGTGTGCAACTCCGTTGAGTTCTCGAGCATCAAGGGCTCCGTTGGCGTGCATGTTGAAGAGATGGACCAGCTCATCGTTGCTCGCGAGCGCTAGCAAGTGCACGTGGCCATTAGTCTACAATTCAAACACGTTTACGGAGGGCGCCCTTGAAAGAGGACGCCCTCAGTGGCAAGATGGGATTTGTTCGAAGCTAAAAGGCTTTGGGTCACCGTGGACGGGCAGGGGCCTCGACGCGGCTAGACACGAGACACATACATTACGCGACCTCGCCCTGGTGGCCGCACACGTTGGTTGCGGCCGACGCGGGCCGCGGGCAAGTGCTTGTAAGGGAGCCTTGCCTCTCTTGTACGAGAAAGGACGCGTAATGAAGATCATTAAAGCTAAAGACTACGAGGATATGAGCCGCAAGGCCGCTAATATCATCTCGGCCCAGGTTATCCTCAAGCCCGACTGTGTGCTGGGTCTTGCCACCGGCTCCACCCCGATCGGAGCCTACAAGCAGCTCGCTACTTGGTACAAGAAGGGCGACGTCGACTTTGCCGAGGTCAGCACCTACAACCTGGACGAGTATCGCGGCCTTTCGCACGACGATCCCCAGAGCTATCACTACTTCATGCGTGAGAACTTCTTCGATCACATCAACATCGACCTGAACAACACGCATGTGCCCGACGGTTCCAACCCCGACGCCGCCGCTGCGTGCTCTGAGTACGACAAGATCGTCGCTGACGCCGGTTACCCGGATCTGCAGCTGCTCGGCATTGGCAACAACGGCCACATCGGCTTCAACGAGCCCGATGACCACTTCTCCAAGGGCACGCACTGTGTCGACCTTACCGAGAGCACCATTCAGGCCAACAGCCGCCTGTTCGACAGCATCGACGATGTTCCCCGTCAGGCCTACACCATGGGTACCCAGACCATCATGTATGCCCGCATGATCCTGGTCGTCGCCAACGGCGAGGCCAAGGCTCAGGCCGTGCATGACATGTGCTATGGCCCGGTTACGCCCGAGTGCCCGGCTTCGATCCTGCAGCTGCACACCAACTGCGTTGTCGTTGCCGACGAGGCCGCCCTTTCGCTCTGCGAGTAGCGCGAATCCTGCAGCTCGACATAGCCTTGCCTAAGGCCTCCGCTTTGCGGGGGCCTTTTTGCTATCCCTGTCCGCCCACTTGACCAAAATCTTGCCGCAAGCTTGACGAACGCCAGATGCCCAACAGCTTGATTCATTCTATACCAGATTCTATGCAAAAATGCCACTAGAAGGTCGTAGACGGTAGCGGGTGCTAGGCGAGTTGAATGACATGGCTGAACCTTGTTCATCTGCGTTACACTGCCGCTTAGATGGGACAAGCTGACAAGCTCATTTACCTGCTTAAAGACCGATTAGTCGGGGGATTAATAACAATCGGCCCTCGCTGTACAAAAACTTGCCGCTTGCGTACCAAAAGACAACCTAAAACACAAGGGCGCTCTATTCATAGCGCGGCTTGTATGGTCTTGCGGCTACAGTGTCCATACGGTCGAGTGGAGGAGCGGGCATGGTAAACGATTTGAGCGGTATAGACGAGCTCGAGCTGATGCCGTTGGGCGGAGGCTATATGGTGCGACGCGAACGCTTGATGAATGAGCTTATCGCCAAGGGCCGAAAGGCCGGCATCGTGGTTCTTTATGCGCCCGACGGGTTTGGGAAGACCTCGGTGCTGCTGCAGTACACCCATGAGGTTAAATGCGACCCGACGCGAGGTCCCGTGCGGATTATCGAGGCCGATCGTGCCATTGGGCGCGAGGTGTTTATGCAGCTCGAGGTGGTTACCGAAGAACTCAAAGACAAACCGCACTCTCTTATCGCGATTGATAATGTGCCAAACCTCGATCGGCACGATACCGAAGACCTCATCGAAAGGATTCGCGGCCTGCGCGCTATGGGGGTAGGGGTCTTTATTTCCTGCCGTCCTTCAAATCGTCAGCTGATTCATGGGCTGGGCGATTCGGTTAAGATCAATGCGCAGATGCTCAAGG
>USMH01000102.1 GCA_900555745.1 uncultured Collinsella sp. | reverse complement strand
TGTTTATACCACTGGCAGAATTGCCGTGGTAAAACTCTTGACAGTTTTACCAATTTGGGTTTTAAAATTGTTTGGCTGACGTTTGGTAAAACGTTTTTAGCAGGATGTTTATCATTTGATATCGAAAGGTTCGTTTATGCCCCATACCGCCACTCCCAAGGTCGCTTTTATTTTCGATTGCGATGGCACGCTGGTTAATAGCACCCCCGTTTGGGCCTATGCCCAGCCCGAGTTATTGCACCGCCACGGAGTTGACGTGACGGTCGACGATTTTGCCCAGTTTGAGCATCTTTCGCTCGAGGACGAATGCCAGGCCTACCACGACACCTGGGGTATTGGCGCGAATGGCGAGGAGCTGTACCGCGAGCTGAGCAATATTCTGATTGATGGGTACTCCAAGGTGCCGCCGCGCAAGGGTCTCCTGGCATTTTTGGAGCAGGCGAAGGCGGCAGGCATTGCCATGTGCGTGGCTACGTCCACGCCGGCTGAGCTGGTGCAGTCCGCGCTCGCTGGTGCCGGGCTCGACGCTTACATGGAGTTTGTTGCCACCACGGGCGAGGCAGGACGCTCCAAACAATTCCCCGATGTGTACGAGCTGGCGCTGCGCCGCCTGGAGGAGCGCCATGGGCACAAGTTTGAGCGCCCGTGGGTGTTTGAAGACGCCGTCTTTGGCCTAAAGAGCTCTGGCACCGAGGGCTTTAAGCGCGTGGGCATCTATGACTCGTACGGCCGTATGAAGCGCGAGGACGTGCGCGACAACTGCGATATCTTTATCGACAGCTACGAGGAGCTTGACCTGGCCCGCGTGCTTTCGTTTGAGGGTTAGGCGAGGGCTGTGGCTTGCAAGGTATTAGTGGTCTGCGGCTCGCCCGTGGTGGCGAGCGCGAATCTGTTGCGTAGGCTAGCAGGGGAGTGTGACCACGTTGTCGCCGTGGACCGTGGACTCGACGCGCTGCTGGGCGCCGGCCTAGGCTGCGATGTATATGTAGGGGACGCCGACACGGTGAGTGATGCGGGTCGCGCGTTAGTCGATGCCGCCACCGACTTTGAAGTTGAGCGCCACGATCCGTACAAGGACTATACCGATCTGGCTCTGGCGCTCGATTCCATCCTCCGTCGCTGGCCGGGTGCCGAGGTTGTGGCAACCTGTGCTACGGGCGGCCGCCCG
This sequence comes from uncultured Collinsella sp., assembly GCA_900555745.1. Classification (GTDB taxonomy): domain Bacteria; phylum Actinomycetota; class Coriobacteriia; order Coriobacteriales; family Coriobacteriaceae; genus Collinsella. The sequence goes on along the minus strand of USMH01000102.1, from coordinate 3,642 downwards.
GACATGGCGCTTTCCGTACTGGGCCTGCTCGCTGGCTACGAGCATGCCCCAGTCTGGATTGCCGAGGACAAGGTGGTCGCCCGCATCCTTCGCGCAGGCGAAACGTGGACCATCGAAAGCGCCGAAGGCAAAACGTTCTCCATCATCGCTATTGCCCCAAACACCGAGGTAAGCGAACACGGCCTAGAATGGGAAATAAATCATTCCCCCTTAGGACTCTTGGCTGACACGGGCATCTCTAATGTCGTCCGGAAAACGGCCAAGATCCAAGTCCACCAAGGAACCGCAATCGCTTACCTCTACAAGTAAGGTGCCGCCGCGTGAGGGTTTTATCGGGACGGGGCTGAATTGACTGATTTTGCCGAAGTCATAATCAGTCAATTCAGCCCCGTCCCAGGAAAACCCGTAAGTGCGAGAATCAACCCAAAAAACTTCTTGCACAACTAAGAATCTTCCCCTATAGTATCTCGTCGTCACGGGGGCGTAGCTCAGCTGGGAGAGCGCTTGACTGGCAGTCAAGAGGTCAGGGGTTCGATCCCCCTCGTCTCCACCATCGTGAATGCAAAGGCCTTCGGAATTCCGAAGGCCTTTTTTCATACCAAAACACCATGCGCCACAAACCCCACCTACGCCAACAAAAAGTTGCACAAATTTTTACCCATGTCTGTACATAGTTTGTTAGCCAAACGCGATTATCAGTGTAGATCGCCGTTCCATATGGGCTTCAGGAACGCGCCTAATCACCGTTAGCATCCCATTAACCTGCATCAACGTGAACAACATCCCAAAATAACCCCCTTAAGCACGCTAAATGAACGATATGTTGTCCAACGCAGCCCAAATCAGTTTCGCTAACAGCTTGTGCTAAGATACCTAACGTTACATGAGTTCAACTGTGCTCGCGGCTCCAGCAAGCCATAAAGCGCAGGGTCGATCAGCATCCGGCCGTAACGGCGGTGCCAGAAACACCACGAGCTCCAATATAGAAGTGATGCGACGTTTACTTTTTGCTGTGAGTTAAATCCCAACTGCAAATGGTTTATAGATAGCGTGTCAAAGCGAAGCAGTCCTTCAGCTGTTTTCGTGTGGTCCAGTTTTGAATTAGCTTGACTGGACCACACGCAGCCAGCTGAGGTTGTTGGTGTATTTGCGATACGCACCAACAACCTCAGCGCTGCTTTTATACATACCGTTCACGGTGGGGCAGAGCCACGTGCTTGTCTGACTGGGCTCAGGGTTTGAATATGGAGCGCCTTCGCGCACAAGCGCCCTGGCGAAGCCATACCCAAACCCCGTGAGCCACACGTAAGACAGCAAGGGGGTGGTGCTCGTGTGGTATGTAATCCAGGTCATTAACGGTCGCGAAGACGTAATGCGCGAGCGCATCGAGCGTGTGGTGCCAGCGGGCGCTATGCAAGAGCTCTTTTATCCCCAGTATCAAACTGAGATCAAGATACACGGCGAGTGGGTCAAAACGACAAAGCCGCTGTTCCCCGGTTATCTTATCTGCGATACGGCAAACCCCCGTACCGTGCAACAGAATCTGCTGCGCATGGACGACTTTGCCCGGGTGCTTGCCCAGGACGGTCAGTTTGTGCCGCTGGCAAAAGAAGAGACCCAGCTCATTGGCAGTTTTACCAACAGGGGAGATCGCGTTGTGCCCATGAGCGAGGCCTTAAAAGACGGTGACCAGGTGGTTATAACGGCTGGTCCACTGTTGGGTCGCGAGGGCCTCATCAAAACCATTAATAGACGTAAATGCACTGCTTATCTAGAGCTCAACCTGTGTGGCCGACGCGTAACTACGCGCGTTGGCCTCGCCGTGCTTTCAAATGAGCAGCGCGTCATGCGCAACCTCAAAAAGGAAATCGCCTAGCTGCTGGCGATTTCCGCAAAGGACAGGGAGGATCCCCGACCCGGGGACAAAATCTTGGAAGAGAACGTGTCAGATAAAACAGAATATGTAATGGACTTGCCCAAAGTCACAAGATTTCCTAGGGCAACAGAGTTTCCGCCTCCTGTCGAGAACCCAGCTCCTGCTATGGGTTTCGTTGCAACTGGCACTTATAAGGCGCCTGCGCCGGACTCGTCGTGTGCCGCCCCCAAGAAAGGTGGGCCGGGCTACCTCGCTATTAAGCGTGCATTTGATATTGTTTTCTCGGCGGGTGTTTGCGCAGTTCTTTTAATCCCTGTTGCGACTGCATGCGTTGCAATTGAGATCGACACCCCCGGCAAGCCGTTCTTCCGCCAGGAGCGTATCGGCAAGAATGGAAAACCGATATACATATTTAAGTTGCGCACCATGGTGTCGGATGCTCATGATCATCCCGAGAAGTATATGACTTCCGAACAGCTGGCTCAGTGGAAACGCGAGCAGAAGGTCGACGATGACCCACGCATTACGCGCGTTGGTCGCTTCCTGCGACGCACCTCACTCGATGAGTTGCCGCAGTTTATCAACGTGCTCATGGGTGACCTCTCTGTCATTGGCCCCAGACCGGTGACGCTCGAAGAGACGTACGAGTATGGAGATGCCCGTGATGAAGTGCTCTCCTGCAAACCGGGGATCACCGGCTGGTGGGCGGCCACTGACCGCAATGACTCAACGTGGGCTAGTGGCCAGAGGCAGGCTCGCGAGTTATTTTATGTGCGCCACCAATCGGTTGGCCTAGACGCCCGCGTGTTTGTTAAGACCTTCAAGGCAATGAGGAAGGGCAAGTGATGGCTCCCTCCTTGAGCGTAGTCATACCAACCCTAAATGCGGCGGGCGAGATCGATGAGCTCTTGACCCTCATCGAAACTCAGACTCTCAGGCCCTTCGATATCTTGGTGGTTGACTCATCCTCCGAAGATGGCACCGTTGACGAGGTCGCCAAGCATCCTCGGGTTAACTTCGTTCGCATAGAACGTAAGGAATTCAATCACGGTTCGACCCGCGACATAGCTTTGAGGCACACCGCGGGTGATTTCGTTTGTTTTCTCACACAGGATGCTGTGCCCGCTTCCAGTCGCTACCTGGAAACGCTTGTCGAACCGTTACTGGCCGATAACTCTGTCGCGCTTGTGAGCGGAAGGCAGCTCCCCAAGGCCAATGCCCGTCGTTTTGAACAATTGGTTCGTGATTTCAACTATCCCGACACACCGTCTGTTCGGTCAAAAGGCGATCTCAAGAAATTTGGGATTAAGACGTTCTTTGCATCTGACACCTGTTCTGCCTATCGACGGACCGCATATCTCGAATGCGGTGGATTCGATCATGTCAACACCAACGAGGACATGCTCATGGCCGCCAAATTTATCGCCTCGGGTATGAAGGTCGCTTACGAACCACGTGCCGAGGTCTATCACTCGCACAACTTGATGCCATCCCAACAGTTTGTCCGTAACCGTGCCGTCGGGTTCTTTCTCGAAACGCATGCGGACGATCTCATGCATGCAAGTGAGATCGGTGAAGGGGGCCGGCTCGTCAAAGCGGTCTCCTCCCAGCTCCTTCGGGAAGGCAATCTGGTCGAGTTCATCGCCTTCGCTGTCGACTGCTGCGCGCGCCTTCTGGGAAACCGTGCTGGCCGTAGGGCCGCTAGAAAAGAAAGGCTATAGCAAATGAAAGGCATCATCCTCGCCGGCGGGTCCGGCACGCGCCTG
>USMH01000101.1 GCA_900555745.1 uncultured Collinsella sp. | reverse complement strand
GCCGCTGGCAGAGAGTCTTGTCGCTTTAGTTTGGTGGTGTGCTACACTGCTACGGGCAAAAGCCACAGGCGTTGCCCTATTGCATAGAACGGGCGAACGATGCCCGATGTCAGTATCAACTTCGATGCCTTTTGGCGGGTTTGGCGGTGATCGATGAATATCGAGAACATGTTTGACAAGCCTGATGTCAAGCAGCTGGTCCACGCATTTAGTCTTTTGGATGACGAGAAGGATATCCAAGCGTTTTTGACCGATATCTGCACGCCGCGCGAGATCTGCGACCTTTCTCAGCGTTTGCAGGTTGCGCGCTATTTGGACGAGGGCGAGCCTTATGTTGAGGTTCAGGCCCGTACCGGCGCTTCGTCCACCACGGTGAGCCGCGTTTCAAAGGCGCTGAACGGCGAGTACGGTGGCTACCGCAAGATCCTCATTAAGTTGGAGGATGGCGAGTAGGCCGGCGACAACATTGAATTACGAAGAACCGTCCCTACGGGGGCGGTTTTTTGATCCCTTGGGGACGGAGGAAAACGGATCACCGGGTTAGACTGACCCCCACTGTGATCCATTTTCCTCCGTCCCCAAGGGATCAAATCTGTTGGCGTGGGGCAAATCTGTCCGCGTGGGCGGGTAGGATGGATGCATTGATTATTGCGAACAGTTTGAGCGGAGGACCATGCCTGTTCGAATCTATACCACCAATGCCGGCACGGATTTGAGCGATGCCGAGTCGGCGCTGCTTGCCGACCTTATTGCCCGTCACGGGCGTGCCGTGTTGCTGGCACCAACGTTTGCCGAGCTCGACCTGTGCCGTCATGATGCGGCGGAAGCCGGCGTTTCGCTGGGTATCGACTACAGGACGCCCACATCGTGGCTTCGCTCGCTTTGGGAGCTTTTGGGCGACGGGCGCGGTTTCGTCGACAACCTGCAGCGCCAGATGCTGTTTTCGGACATGGTCACGCGCCTCGATGATGCCGACCTGCAGCCGCTTTCGCGCAGCCAGGGCACGGTGCGCATGCTCGCGCGCATGGCCCGCGATGTGCTGCCGGGCGTAGCGGGGACGGGTGCCGAGCGCTGCTGCGGCGACGTTTGCCGTCCCGAGCCCAAAAGCGATGCCGAGGCTCGTGTGTTTGAGCTTTTGCGTGCCTACGCGGGCGGTTTGGACCGTCGAGATATGGTCGAGTCCTGCGAGGCAGCTGACATTATGGCCGGTGCCCTGGCCGATAACCTGCCGGCGTGCGCCCGCGCCGTATGCGTGCGCGGTATCACGTCGTTTACGCACGGTCTACTCGAGCTGCTGTCTGCCGTGGCGAACAATGGGGGAGAGGTCGTCGTGCTGCTTGCCCGCGAGCAGGCGGCGATGCGCGAGGAGCTTGCCACGGCATTTGATGCCCGCGGTGTGCTGTTTGAGATCGTGCCGCTGGACGAGGATGCCGGCGCTCCCGCGACTGCTCCAAAGTCCGTCGTACGTCCTGCCTTTGTGGAAGTCGCCGGCCCTCATGCCCGTGCTCATGTCTATGCGGACGCCATCGATAAGTTGGTGAAAGCGCACAAGGAGTCCAAGGCCGATAAAGCTACTGCAACGCCTGCCGACCCTGTGCGCGTGCTCGTTGTTTCTGCCCGGGCATCACAGCTGTTCGGTGAGCTCGCCTCTCGTCTGGCGGCGCGTCACATTGCGTCCGAGACGACCGAGTTCACGGCGTTTTCCCAGTCCATCGCGGGCAGGCAGTTTACGGCGCTCGCCAACCTGATCGAGCGTATGAAAGCCGCCGACGAGGGCACCGCTTCCAAGACCGAGTGGTGGCCCGCTCCAGAGCTTACCGACTGGATTTATAGCCCGCTTTCGGGTACTGACGCCGCGAGCGCCCGCGGCTTCGACAAGAACATGCGCCTGTCGCGCAGCAAGACCACTGCGGGCGTCAAGAGCCTGCTGCAGAGTGTGCAGGGCCAGGTGAGGGGCGCCCGCAAGGCCGCCAACGACGATAACTGGTTTAAGAATGTGCCGTGCGTGGTCTCGGACGTGTTTCAGGCGCTGTGGCGCGACAAACCCGTGACGGCGCTCAAGGCCATGCTCGCCGTTGCAGAGGCGCTGCCCGATCGCGCTCTAGGCGGTCTTGACGGCCAGGCCCGTCGCCAGGCGGAGACGGCTTTGCTGCGCCATGCCATCGACATCCTTATGAATGATGCTCGCGCGCTCGACGTGTCGCAGGCCGCGACCGTGCCGGTTCTCGACGGCGTTCGAACCAAGGTGGACAAGCGCAGTACCGCTTACGATTACGAGACCTACGAGGTCGATCGCACGCCACGGGCGCAAGTGCGCTTCGTGTCGCTTGCCGATGCGTCGGTTTTGCGTCCTGGCGGCTACGATGCCGTGCTGTTTGCCGATGTCGACCTGGACAGCTATCCGCTTTCGCACGAAGAGGGCCCGCTTGCCACGTTGACGACCGAGCTGCGCCGCGACGGCGTGTCTTTGGAGCCCGCCGCCCTGCTGCGCGTGCGCTTTGGCCGTGCAATGCAGGCGACGAGCGGTCCGGTCGCGCTTGCCCGCGTGACACACGATCGCCAGGCGCGAGAGTGCTACCCGGCAGCCGTATGGACCGAGCTGCGGGCACATGCCGAGGCCGCTGGCGCTGCCAAGCCCACGTGCGTGGGTGAGGGCGATATCGTAAGGGACTTCGATCCCGCGGCAGGCGAAGGCCTCAAGCGCGAGCGCGTGACCTGTGAAGCCCCTCAGCATCTGAGTGCCGAGGCCGTGCCGTATTTGGTCCTGTGCCGTCGCGATGGCGAGGGTGAGGACGCGCCGCTCGTGCCGCGTCTGACGTCCGCCTCGCAGATCGAGGCCTATTCCACCTGCCCGCTGTGCTGGTTCGTCTCGTATCGCGTCAAGCCCCAGTCTATCGACGCGGGCTTTGGCAACATGGAGAAGGGCAACTTTGTCCACGACGTGCTGGAACATCTGCATGCCCGTCTGCCCCAAGAGGGCATGGAGCGCGTGACGCCCGAGAACCTGCCGCGCGCTCAGGAACTGCTACACGAGGTCTTTGACGAGACCTTGGCCGAGCACGCCGGCAAGCGCGGTACCGAGGGCCCGCTGGTGCCGCTCTCTCCAGTGGAGGAGCGCCAGGTGGCCGAGATTTTGCCCCAGCTGGAAGGTGTGCTTGCCTACGAGTCCGAGGCGCTTGCCCCCTTTGCCCCGCGCTACCTTGAGTTCGCCTTTAATGAGCTTAAGGTCGAATATGCCGGTTGGCCGCTCGGCGGTCGCATCGACCGCGTGGATGTGGATGCCGAGAATCGCGCCGTGGTAATCGACTACAAGCATCGTTCGGGTGTCGAGGAGTTTAAGCTCGCCGACCCCACGGTGCGCGACGAGGAGACGGGCGAGGCCCCCATCGACGATCCGCGCTGGCTGCCACCGCATACCCAAACGCTCATCTACGCGCAGGCCATGCGTCGGGCGCTGGGCCTAGATACCCGTGCTGCGCTCTATTTTTCGACCAAGGGCGGCAAGCCGGCGTTGCGCGGTGCCGCGAGCGCCGAGCTGCTCGAGGAAGAGCACGGCGACGGTCGCATCCCGGGCCTTAAGAAAGGTTTCCCCGGCGAGGGTGGCAGCATGGACTTCGACGCCCTGCTCGATCGCGTTGAGGCCGGCATCGCCGAGCGCCTGCGCGAGCTCGAGGCAGGCAACGTTGCCGCCGTCGACCCGACGTCGGCTCAGGCCGCGCATGCGCGCTGCTCGTATAACCACCAAGGAACGTTTGTAAGGAGGGACGTGTAGACCATGGATCTTTCGACTTTGATGCCGCAACAGCTGCAGATTGTCAAAACGCTCGACCGTCCGCTGTTTGTCTCGGCGGGCGCCGGTTCGGGCAAGACCTTTACCCTCACGCGTCGCATCGTCTACGCGCTCTCGCCCGAATCCGGTCCGTTCGTTGAGCATCTGGACCAGGTGCTCGCCATTACCTTTACCAAAGATGCCGCGGCCGAGATCCGTGACCGCGTGCGCCGCGCACTCATCGACGAGGGCATGGACGAGGAGGCCCTGACCGTCGACGATGCGTGGATCTCGACCATTCACGGCATGTGCTCGCGTATCCTGCGCGCACATGCGTTGGAGCTGGGCATCGATCCCGAGTTCACGGTGCTCACCGATACCGACGAGCTTATGGACCAGGCTGTTGAGCATGTGCTGGCCCGCGCGACGGCGCCCGATGCCGCCCCCGAGCTCGCCGCCTCGCTCAAGGCCCTTTACGCCTGGTATCCCATGGCGGGCGAGGGCGGGCCGTTTGGTGCCGGCACGACCATCAAGGGCCTGGTGCGCGAGCTACTGGAGCTCTCGAGTCAGTTGCCGGGCGGCATGGACGACGTGCGCGTGGCGCGCGGCCAGGCCGATACCTCGTCACTTGCCGATGCCTATCGCGCGGCGCTGGGCGCAAGCAAGGCCGCGACCGAGAAGGCACAGGTGGCGCTCGACGCCATCGATGCATTCGAGGCGAGCGGCAAGACCATGGCCGATGCGGCGCGACTCATGATGTCGTGCACCATGCCGCGCGCGAGCAAGGCATTCCCTAAGGAGCAGGTCGAGCTGCTCAAGGCCGAGGCCGCCGATGCGTTTATCAATATCGTGCTTGCCTGCGGTGGCCCGGCGCTCGATGCGCTGGTGGGCCTGGCCCGTTCCGTGGAGGCTGAGTATCGCGCGCTGAAGGCTGCCCAGTCCGCCCTCGATAATAACGACCTGCTGCGTATGGCTTACGAGGCGTTGCGCGATTACCCTGCCATCCGTGCTGCGTACGAGGGCCGCTTTAAGATGGTCATGATCGA
>USMH01000100.1 GCA_900555745.1 uncultured Collinsella sp. | reverse complement strand
AACAAGCTATCTACCTGCGGTTTTGAAAAGCAGGATGACCGGCCTGCTCGGGATGTTCAAAGAAGTCTACTCACTTGCCGCACAAAGCTTCTGCATGAGAAAAAATGGGGTTTTCAACAGGGCTTCGTCCAGCTCTCGGCAAGCTTTTGGCCAGTTGGGGAGGGCTGTTGAAAACTTGGCAGTCCGTTCGGCGCCATTTTTGGTGCGTTCGCGCCAATGCGTGACTGACTGGGTTGAAATTCGTGTTTTCCTGTGCCTATGAAGGATCTACTTTGTGACATATCGGCTTTTAGGTACTGGCGTTTGCCTCCTCAAGTCCGCGCTTTGTGTCCGCCGCTTCCACGGCCGGAAGAAGACCGGCAGCGGTATGACCTTGCCCGTAACCCGACGGCTGCGGTTGTGCTCGGCTTTCCGTTGTATACATTGGTCCGGACGAGAAACAAGCGGACTTGTCCTGCCAGTATCAGACAGCGGCTATTTCTTGGTGAGCTCCCCAGGGAATCCGTGCTGGAAACGGAGCATGGGTTTTTGGTCACGTCTCCTCTACTGACGGCATTTATCATGTCTCGACATCTGACGGATCTCCAGCTTCTTTTTGTGTTGGCAGAGATGTGCGGCTTGTTTGCGGTGTGCGCTCTGCCGGCGGCACTTGAGGCGGAGCTTTCGCGTGCAATTGATTCGGGCGCGATTTCGACAACGTTCGGTTGGGTGCGCTGCCCGTCCGAGGACGGCACCGCCTCAAATTTATGGCGTCGAGACGCTTTGGTTTTGGGCGGAGACCTTGACCGTTTTTGTTCAGATGTTTGCGGGATGCGTTGCGGCAATAGATTTATGGCGGTATCGCAACTCGTTCCATTGGGTGCCGCGTCGCCTTTTGAGGTCGAGGCGTATTTGCTACTTGCACTGCCGCGATCCCTGGGAGGCGAAGGTTTTTGCGACATAGAGCTTAATGTTGAAGTGATGCTAGGCACAAGTGCTCGAGCGATTGTGGGAAAGTCCCGTGTATATATCGACCTACTTCTTTCTTCACCGGACGGTAGGCGACAGGTGGCCATTGAATGTCAGGGAAAGGCCTCGCACGGACGCGCAGGGGATGGCTTGCGTGACGCTGACCGCATGACGGCCCTTCAGGCCATGGGCTACGATGTGCTTCTCCTGACACACAGACAGATATCGGATGAGGATAGATTCCGCGCGATCGTTAAGGCCATATGCAGGATGCTCGATGCTGAATATCGTGATAAAAGCTCAGATGAGCAAAGGGCTGAGACATTACTCCGGTCTGAACTATTCGTTGACTGGACAAAATTGGGAGTAATCGACGGGAAGATGCCCGTTAGACACAAAACGGCTCAATCGTGGACGGCTGCGGTTCTAAGTGAGTAGACTTTTGGCACTTTGGCGACCAGGCCGTTTTGCAACAAGTCATTTACCTGCGGCTTTATAAAGCAATATGGGTGGTGTGCTCGGCAAGTTCCAAAAAGTCTACTCACTTAGTTTTTGACGAGAAGCCGATGCCGAAGGCGGTCCTATTTCAGGGCGTTAACAAGTTCGTGAGGCACGAAAAAGGCCCGAACCAATACGGTCCGGGCCTCATCGAGCTAGAGGTTATGTCTCAAGCGGTTGGCTTAGCCAAAGTAGCGCTTAAGCAGGCCGGCAAAAGCTTTGCCGTGGCGGGCCTCGTCACGAGCCATCTCGTGCACGGTGTCGTGGATGGCATCGAGGCCAGCGGCCTTGGCGCGCTTAGCAAGATCGGTCTTGCCGGCGGTGGCGCCGTTCTCGGCCTCAACGCGCATCTCGAGGTTCTTCTTGGTAGAGTCGGTCACGACCTCGCCCAGGAGCTCAGCGAACTTGGCGGCGTGCTCGGCCTCCTCGTGGGCAGCCTTCTCCCAGTACAGGCCGATCTCGGGATAACCCTCGCGATGGGCGACGCGAGCCATGGCCAGGTACATACCGACCTCGGAGCACTCGCCCTCAAAGTTGGCGCGCAGGTCGGCAACGATGTCCTCGGAGACGCCCTCCATCATGGCGACGCCCACGACGTGCTCGGCAGCCCACTCGAGCTGACCCTCCTCCTGCTTCAGGAAACGAGAACCGGGAACGCCGCACTGGGGGCACTTGAAGTCCTCGGGCAGCTGGTCGCCGTCGAACTCTTCCACATAACCGCAAACGGGGCAAACAAATTTCATGATTCGATCCCTTCGATCGATGGCGATGGTGCGCTCGTCCGGTCCCGTAAGGGCCCTCTCCGGACGTGCGTCTTGACGGGTTCTATTATCCATAAATGCAACCAAATGTGAAGCCTATTAGGAATGATTTTTAATAAAACAATTTTGAGATATGAAGATGTTGATTGATTAACGATTAGCAGGCCGTCTTTGACCGCCGCTGAGTACAATCGGTCGAGCAAATGTTGACCAATCAACAAATGAGGGAGTTTCCTTTATGCATCTAGCCCGCCGCGCCTGGTGCCGAACGTATCAAACGGTTTTTCGCATCGCATTGCCGGTGCTGCCCTATACCGAGCCACGCATTCTGGAGCATGCTGAGGATGTGCCCGCGGTGCTTCAAAAGCGCTCGATCCAGAAGGTCCTTATCGTGACAGACCCTGGTATTGCACGTTTGGGGCTCACGGCACCGCTCGAGACGGCGCTCGCATGCAGGGGGATTGGCGTTACGGTCTATGCCGAAACGCGTATGAACCCCACGGTCTCGAATGTGGAGGAAGCGGCGGCGCTGTATCGCGAGAACGACTGCCGGGCCATTATCGGCTTTGGCGGTGGCTCGGCCATGGACTGTGCCAAGGGCGTGGGAGCACGTATCGCGCAGCCAAACAAGCCCATCAACAAGATGCGCGGCCTGCTGCGGATTCATCGTCGCCTACCGCTGCTCATCGCCGTTCCCACCACGGCAGGCACAGGAAGCGAGGTCACGCTTGCGGCGGTAATTACCGATGACGAGACGCACTACAAGTACCCCATTAACGACTTTGTACTTATCCCGCACTTTGCGGTGCACGACCCCGAGTTTACGCGCGTCCATGCCCGCCTCCATTACGGGGCAGACGGGCATGGACGCCCTGACGCATGCCGTCGAGGCCTTTATCGGGCGAAGCACCACGCCCTATACGCGCAAGATGGCACGTCAGGCGGTTCAGCTCATCCGCGACAATTTGTTCGAGGCCTATGAGCATGGCGACGACATGCGTGCGCGCCGCAATATGCTTTCGGCGGCGTATAAGGCGGGCGTTGCGTTTACCCGCTCCTATGTCGGATATGTGCATGCCATCGCGCACAGCCTGGGCGGTCGATATGGAATTCCGCACGGTTTGGCCAACGCGATCATCCTGCCGCACATGCTTCGCGCCTATGGCGAAGCTGCTGCTCCTAAGCTCGCCGATCTCGCCCGCATGGCCGGTATCGCGCCGGCTACCGCGCAAGACGGTCTTGCGGCCGAGGCCTTTATCGATTGGGTCGATCGAATGAACGCCGCCTTGGACATTCCCAAATATGTGACGGGCATTCGCCGCTCCGACATTCCCGAAATGGCGGCACATGCCGATGCCGAGGCCAATCCGCTGTACCCCGTTCCGCTTTTGATGGACCGTTTGGAGCTCGAGCGTATGTATGAGGTCGTCGCGGGTGGTATGTTTGAGGACGAGAACTAGGAGGGTCTATGAACACCGAGGAAATTGCGCGCATCGTCGGCGATCAGCGCACCTACTTTAAGACGCACGCCACGTTTGATGTCGATGCTCGACGCCGCGCGCTCGTGAGTTTACGCGATACGGTACGGGCGCACGAAGCCGATATTGCCCATGCGCTCAAGACCGATTTGGGAAAGTCGCATGACGAGGCGTATATGTGCGAGATCGGCACGTCGCTTTCCGAGATTCGTCATCAGATCGCTCATGTGGCTCGATGGAGTCGTCCGCGCCTGCGTCCGTGTGACCTTGCCAACGCCGTGAGTGTGTGCAAAACGCAAGCCGTGCCCTATGGCGTCACGCTCATCATGGCGCCCTGGAACTACCCGTTTTTGCTAACGCTCGAGCCGCTCGCCGGCGCTCTTGCCGCGGGCAATACCGTGGTCATCAAGCCGAGCGCCTATGCTCCGACATCGAGCGCGGTGCTCAAGCAAATCTGTGAAGAGGCATTTGATCCGCGCCTGGTGACGGTTGTCGAGGGCGGGCGCGCCGAAAACGAAGCGCTGCTCGACGAGTGCTGGGACAAGATTTTCTTTACCGGTAGCGTTCCGGTCGGCAAGCTCGTCATGGAGCGCGCAAGTAAAAACCTTACGCCCGTGACGCTTGAGCTGGGCGGAAAGAGTCCCTGCATCGTGGATGCGACGGCAAACTTGAAGGTCGCGGCACGGCGCATCGCCTTTGGTAAATGGCTCAACGTGGGGCAGACCTGCGTGGCGCCCGACTACCTGCTGGTCGATACGAGCGTGCACGACGAGCTGCTGGGGCTCATCAAGGAAGAGGCCCACCGTATGTTTGGCGAGCATCCGCTCGATAACGAGGATTACGGCCATATCGTCAACGCCAAGCATTTTGCGCGCGTGCGCGGGCTGATCGATCCCGATAAGGTTGTGCTGGGAGGCACAGCGCGCGAGTCATCGCTCAAGATTGAGCCGACAATTCTAGACGGCGTGGCGCCTGAGGACGCCGTAATGCAGGAGGAGATTTTCGGTCCCATCTTACCGGTGCTGTCGTTTGAGAGCTTGGATGAGGCCGAGGCATTCATTACGAATCGCCCGACGCCGCTGGCCCTGTATATCTTTAGCCAGGATCGCGCAGTTCAGCAGCGTTTTGTGCGTTACGTGCCT
>USMH01000099.1 GCA_900555745.1 uncultured Collinsella sp. | reverse complement strand
TCTAGCTCTGAGGAGAAGGGCGACGAGTCCGAACAGAAGAAGGACGAGGATAAGAAGTCTGAATCTGAGGAGAAGGACGAGAGCAAGGGCAAGACCAAGGACGGAAAGCAGCAGGGCGAGGACAACGGTAAAGGCAACACTGACAACCGGAACCAGGAGCAAAATGACTCCAAAAAGGTGACTCCAACGACGACTACAACAAACAAGTCCTCGGGCGGCAACATGCCCAAGACGGGCGATCTGATTGTGATGGCGAGCCTTGCCAGCGCGAGCTTGGCCACACTGGGCGTTACGTCTATCGTAAGCGGTAAGCATAAGCTCGATCAGCAGAAGAAAGCTTCTGGGGAGGACGACTCGAAGGAGTAGGCTCTCAGTTGCCAGATAACTAAATAGTCGGGACGGGGTCCGGTGCGAATGCATCGGGCCCCGTTTTGTTGTGCAACGATTAGTTGTGCCCCCTCACACCTCTTGTTGCTACCGTTGCCCGATATGTTCGCGCGGCGTCGTCGGTACGCGCGAGGCGGTCATTACAATTGGCATCGTGCAGCGATTTAGGGGGAACGTTTTGGTGTCTGAACAGGCAAATGTTGATTGTGCTGCTGGCTTTGGCGTGCGCTTGATCGGCTGTGCCGACGATGCGGTTTTGCCCATTGGCATGCACGACTATGCGGAGGCCCTTGGTTGCTGCATGCTGGTTGACAAGACCATGTTTATTGCCGATGTGTTGGACTGCGACGCGTCCGTTGTGGTGTGCTGTCGACCCGAGGGTTTTGGCAAGAGCATGAACTTGTCGATGCTCAGGGCTTTTCTGGAGCGTCCGGCGGTCGGTCGCGCCGGTCGGATCTCGTTTGCCGATGCTCAGATTTGGGATGCGGACGGTGGGCGCTATCGGGATGAGTGCGCTTGCTATCCGGTGATATCGCTGGACTTTTCTGGCGCTGCGAGGCGTGGCCCCGCTGTTGCCGGCGTCGTGCGCGATGCCCTTTCGGGCGAGTGCGCTCGCTTGTTGGCGCTCTTGGAGGCTCCGGACTTAGCTCGAGATAAGGTGCGTCACATCGAACGCGTTGCGCGTGGTGCGGCGAGCGAGGATGAGGTCGCCTCGGTGCTTGGCGTGCTCATAGAGCTGCTGGAGATGGCCTGCGATGAGCAGGTTGTATTGCTCGTTGATGGGTACGACGCGGCGTGGTTGGGCCGTGTGAGCGCGAGGGTCGCTTCCGACGCCGATCCGGCAGAACTACTTGACCGTGTGTTGTTTGACGCCATTGCCACTGCGCGCGATTCGTTGCGGCTGACGTGTCTGATGGGGGAGTGTCCCGGTCCTGCCGAAGCGGCGCTTTCTTCGCGCGGCTGCTCGTATTGCCTGACGACGCCGCTGTCGGCGTGGTGTGATCGTTGGTTCGGTTTTTCGGATGCCGAGGTCCAGGCTCTTTTGAATCATGCTGGGCGCGAGGAATACCTGGATGATGCGCGTGAATGGCTCGAGGGGTATCGGTTTGGCAGGGCCTATTGCTCGAGTCCAGGGCGTGTGATCGGTTTTCTGGGCCGAGGCTGCACGGCGCCTGTGCGTGCCGATCTGTATGGATATGCCGATTGCCTGAGTAGGGTAGTTGCCGGGTGGAATCTCGACCGCCTTTCGGTCTTGTTTGATTTGCTCGATGCCCATGGGTGCGCTGAGGTCCCGCTTTGTTTGGGCACTGCAGAGCCAGATGTCTCGCCTGACGTTGGCATGTGGACAGCGCTGTATCTGTCCGGTTTTCTCACGACGGATATGACTGAGGAGCCAGAGCATGGCGATCGCCTCCGTGCTTTGCGATTGCCCAATAACGAGCTTCGCCAGGCCTTGCGTCTAGTGATTATTGAGTGGTTTGAGTGCACTGCAGAAGACATTCGAGACGTCGATGCGTTTCGCGACGGGCTGTGCCATGGGAACGAGGATACCGTGAGGCGGGCGCTAAGCCGCATCTTGGGGGATGCGGGAATCGGTGAGACCGACCCAGATAAGCCTCTGCCATATCATCTGCTCTTGCAGGGGCTCTGCTTTGGCTTGCCGGGTTATGCCAATCCTGCCTCGAGGCGAAAGTGTGGCGCGGGTCGCTGGGACATCCAGGTTTTCCCTACGGGTGCCGTGTTCGACGTAGCAGACACGATTGGCATGCTGGACGAGCGCCCGCTGATAACGATTAACTTGATGTATGACCCCGATGTGGATGCGCTGGGCCTGGAATTGCTGGCCGTGCAGTCGCTACTCGACATAGAGCGCGACGGCATCGACGAAATCCGTGTGCCACGCCCCGGCGTGGGTCGCATGCGCTGGGGGTTCGGTTTTGATGGGCAGCATGTGGCTACGGTGTGCCAGCGGCTTTAAGCGCCGAGGTGTTTCCGGCTTCCGTTACTCGGTGTCCTTCATGGGCGGCATGGGCTTCCAGTTGGGGTCCTTGATGATCTTGCGGGCGTCCTTCATGCCGCGGCGCAGCGCCGGAATTCCGGTCTTAAAGCACTTGTCAACGGCGGCCAGGCGAATAAATTCCTTGCAGAAGGTCGCGGCGTTGCCCAGACGGAACAGCACGGGGTGATAGTCGCCGTAGATCTGCATGTAGCGGGCCAGATAACCGCGGTTGCGCATGATGTAGTAACGGTTGGTGTCGCTCGTAGAGTTGAGCTGGCGCTTGCCGGCGATATCCCAGTTAGAGACAGCGCGGGCGCGCTTGAGAACCACGTCGGCAACAACGGCGGCGGGGAAGTGCTGGCTGGCCACGTAGCCATAGCAGGCATCGTCGCCGTAGATAAAGAAGCGCGCGTCAGGCAGGCCAATCTTGTCGACCACGCGGCGCGAGAACATGCCGCCCTCAAAGCACAGCTGGTTCATGGCGCGATAACCCTCTGGACCCAAGTCCCACTTGGCGACTGGGTTGGGAATGCCGAGCGAAAGGATGAGTTGGTATTGCCAAAAGAAGGCGCCGCCGTCAAAGTCCAGGCGCGAACCCTGGATGACATCGTAGCGGTCGGTCCACTTGGCAAGACGCTCGATGCCTTCGGGGATGACGAGCACGTCGTCGTCCATCACCCAGAACCACTGGGCGCCCAGGTCGTAGGCGCATTTAGTGCCGGCGGAGAAGCCGCCCGCACCGCCGCCGTTTTCGAGCTGCGGTGCGTAGATGACGCGGTCGGTGCCGCCCTGCGCGTCGGGCTGCTCGGTGTCGATGCCCCACAGGTTGGCCAAGCGCTCGTTGAATGCGGTGCACATGGCCTCGGTCTCGCGCGAATTCTCGTTATCGACAATTACGATGCGCCAAGGCGTTGCCGTGAGCCCGGTCATGGAGTCGAACAAGTTGGCCAGGAGTTCCTGGCGCTTGTACGTAACGACGACGATGGCGAGCTTATCGATGGGGGCGGGAAGGGTTGTAGGCATGGGGCAATATATCCTTTCACGCGCGGCGGGCGAGTGCTGCGCGGAAGCTATCGAATACGTCCTTGGGACTGTCTTATTGTAAAGGCTCGGCGCACCTTGACGGCAAGCTTTGAATAAAACGCAGGAACCTGCCACGGCTGTAGCGGCTTTAGCGTCTGACGGCAGCGTGTCTATTGCCGCTTGAGCTTGCGAGCGATAAGGCTTCTAGCTGCGTCGATGGTGAGAAGTGTCGGGGCAAAGACGATGCTAATGACGGTACCCGTGACGATACATATAACTGCCGGGCTGTTTTGGCTGACCAGTATGTTTGCGAGCAACGTATTGAAGACGGGACGCCACAGGCTACTGGTGAGCGACTGCATCACATAGAAACCGAGCGTGGCGGTCGATAAGGTGACGATGGCACCTGCAGTCCGCGAATTGCCTGAGGCACTGCGTCGGGTAGCCGCAAAGAGCAGGGAGGCGGCAGCGAGGGCAAACGAGATCAGCGAGGTCGATTTGTAGGAGAGGATTGTCATCGCCGTGAGGTTGTCGGTGAAGGAGAGTGCTCCTTCCAGGATGATGGTGAGCACCAAAACCGTTACGAGCGAGCGCATGCCCAAGGCGCCCACCCTGTCCGAATCCATGACATCGGTAACGTCGCGGAGCAGTCCGCCGATCAAAAACGCGACTACGTACGTGGTAGCGCTCATGAGCTTTTGGAGCCAAGAAAACTCTCCGGCGCTTGTCGCACTCATGGCGGCCAAATACCCGTTAGCAACGAATGCGAGGATGCTAACGGCGATGACCGTCGTCGTGTAGCTCTTCTGGGAGAGTCGACTCTTGGCCAGTCCAAACCATGGCGCCATGAAGACCGTGGCGGCATAGACCCAGATAAACTCAAGGCCTAGCGTGTACCAGTAGTGCGTATTGAGGGTAACATCGGGAATGGGTGAGACGACCGTGGACCACGCGAGCGCCACGAGGCAATAAAACGCAGTGGGCATAATGACCTTGCCAAGGCGCTGCGCCGTCCGTTGCATTTGCGACTTCCACGTTGCTCCACCGTCCCAAGCACGCGCGGCCGAAGCGATGAGAAAATAGCCCGAGATCATAAAGAAGACCTCGTTGGCCCAGCAGCCAAGCAAGTTAATAAAACCGAGCGCGCCGGAATAGGGGAATATCGCAAGTGGGGCATATTCCACGGCGCCGACGCAGACGGCTTGGAAGGTCCACTGAAAGGTGTGGAACACCGCGATGCCGGCGACCGCGACCAAACGCAGCGCTTCGATGGGTATGTTGCGTGCGGCTTTGGGCTGCATGACGTCCTTTCTTATCGGTTTGCCTCTGCGAGCTCCATAGATTATATAAACGCCCGCTGGCGCGCTGACCCTTTGATACCATGAAACGACAGGTATTTCCTAAGGAGCACATTTGTCTACTAACGTCTCTGGCAGCCCTGTTCTGTCGCTGCTTATTCCCATTTACAATGTTCAGCGCTACCTGCGCGAGTGTCTCGATTCCGCCCTGGCGC
>USMH01000098.1 GCA_900555745.1 uncultured Collinsella sp. | reverse complement strand
AGGTCCAACTATCAAAGTTTGATAGGGAGTGCTCATCGATTAACGAGGTCCAAACCACAACGTGTTGGTATCCATGTAACAAAGGTGGTAGCTATCGCAAGTGGTATGGCAACCGAGATAACGTTATGAATTTCTCAGTCACTGGCCAACTGGAGATGAAAAAACAGTCAGGATTCCGCCCCGTCAGCCTTGATGATCAATTTAGGCCGTCGATCTCTTGGTCAGACGTTACGTCCGATCGCAATTCGTTTAGAGTCAACGGCGGACACAGTCTGTTTGAGCATGCTGGAAGTTGCGCATTTATTGCAGATGACAACCTACTTCCGCTAATTGCCTACCTGAATTCATCCGCAGCATCTGTGATGCTCAGAATGATTAACCCAACTCTTAATTGTAATGCGGGCGTTGTGTCAAGGCTGCCGCTTCTTGGCCTTGGTGAAGAGGGCCGTATCTCTAGCATGGCTGAACTGGCTATCGAACTGTCAAAAACCGACTGGGACTCGTTTGAAACCTCCTGGGATTTTAAACGTCACCCCTTATTGTGAGTGATCAGCATGAGGTACATTCGCCGACTATTTATTTCTTTGGCTGTTTCAATTCCATGCTTAGTGGTTTTCACGCTACTGTTTAAAGCTCTTCTTGGATTTCTATCCGGCATTTGCTCGCTTCCGTTGCTCAACTCTTTATCGTCGGGGGATTTGTTAAATGGAGTCGGGACGTTTTCGGCAGTCATTATTGCAGTGGTCTCGTATCAGCACGACATAGAAACGAAGCAAGAAGAAGAGAGGTCTCGGAGCGAAAAGGCTAAGCCTCAAGTTGAGGTGGACAGTTTCGAGGAAGATTACGGATTCATTGTTTCGATTACCAATGTAGGTCCCCGGCCAATTCCGTCAATTATTGTGGAGGAAAAGCCAGTCGTATCTAATCTTGAGCCTAGAGATACCTGTCGTTTTGATTACATCGGTTTTGAGTCGTGTGAGTCGTATGAAGGCGAGGTTGAGGGCTCCAATTACGTTGTTTCAACGAGGACCTTTCGCGATGGGGTAAGCCTTTGGCTCTTTATGTATGACATTTTGGGTAAGGCTTGGATGAGTGAATATACGCTCGAGGAAGATGGTGCCCGGTTGTTGGACGGACCCTCCTGGGTGCTGTGAGAAAAGCTTGACTACCACATAAAATGCCCCTTTGAATCATTGTTTTTAATCCCCTACTACCTGGAAGGCGTTCCATGTCAACACTGCTCGCCGATAAATACGAGGCTCGCAAAGCCGAGGTTAACGCTCGCTTTGAGCAGCTTCGCGCTAACGAGGAGGAGCTCAACCGAATCTTTGCCAAGATCTACAACATGGAGGGCGAGGTGCCCATCGAGGTCGAGGATAAGTACGTGTCGGTGGCGCGCATCTTTGATACCGCCGACGAGATCCCTGAGAGCTACAAGGGCAACAAGTACGTGCGCACCAAGCGCGACGAGATCACCTCGCTCATAAGCTATGCCGTGGGCTGCATGTTCGGTCGCTATTCGCTGGATGTGGACGGTCTGGTTCTGGCCGACCAGGGCGCCACGGTCGACGACTATCTGGCCAAGGTGCCCGATCCCGATCACGTGACCTTTATGCCCGATGCCGACAACGTGCTGCCCATCACCGACGACGAGTACTTTGACGACGACATCGTGCGTTACTTTATCGACTTTGTGCGCACCGCGTACGGCGAGGAGACACTCGAACAGAACCTGGCCTTTATTGCCGAGGCTCTCGGCGGCAATGGCACCTCGCGCGAGGTGATTCGCACCTACTTTTTGAAGGACTTCTATAAGGACCACTGCCAGACCTATAAGAAACGCCCCATCTACTGGCTGTTCGACAGCGGCAAGAAGAACGGCTTCAAGTGCCTTGTTTACATGCATCGCTACCAGCCTGACCTGTTGGCTCGCATCCGCACCGACTATGTGCATGAGCAGCAGGAGCGCTACCGTGCCCAGATTGGGTATGCCAACGATGCCCTTGTCAGTGCCGAGCGCGGCGAGCGCGTGCGCTTGGATAAGCGCATCAAAAAGCTCAACGACCAGCTCAAAGAGACCATTGCCTACGAGGAGAAACTGCACCACTTGGCAGACCAGATGATTAAGATCGACCTGGATGACGGCGTCAAGGTCAACTACGCCAAGTTTCAGGATGTGCTGGCGAAGATTAAGTAACTGCAGATACGGTAAGGATATTCATGCCCAAGATCGATGTAGAAGAACAGCTCAAGCTGCGATTTTTGCAGCCGTTGTCCTCATGCGCGCCGCGCCGTGTTGTGGTTTGGCACGATGCGGACGGCGAGTTTGCTCCTGAGTTTGAGCGATTGGCTGCCGAGGGTTTCGACGGCGTGGGGGCCGATGCCGGCGTAATGCCTGCTCACGGTGACTTTGAGCGCCCGGTGCGCTTTGTTGAGGCCTGCGAGGGCCGTATGTTTGCCGTCAAGAAGCTCATCAACCGCGATGACCTTGCGAGCGATATCTTGCTGTATCGCCGTTGCCCGCGCGGCAGGCTTGAGGGTGATTGGCTTGCCGATGTTGAGCTGTATGCCGATCAGTTCCAGGCTGACTATCTTTCGCTTTTGGCCGATCAGCTGGGCATCGAGAATATCGACGCCGTGCGCGAGAGCCTGCGAGCACACAAGACGTTCTTTGATGCCAAGACCCGCTGCGCTAAGTTTGTCGCATACGTTCCACATGCCGCGGGTGCATCCGATATCGAGCTCGGAATCCTTACGGTGATCTTTGGCGGCAAGGAACCGGGCGACGCGCGGCCCGCGTTTGTATTGTGCGGCTGCATGGCCACGCTGCTGCACGAGGGTCCCGAGGCGCTGGCCGCGCTGGTGGATAAGTACTGTGTGCGCGATGTTCTCGCTGCCTTTATGCTGCGCTGTTATGGGTTTGATGGACCGCTGCACGAGCGTGATTCACTGCTTATGCTTTCATCCCATGTGCTCCTTACGGCGGCGTCTACCGCGCTTCCCGAGGGAGCGCTCAAGGGACTCGAAAACTATATGGCTCCCGCCTACGGCCCCTATTGCCTTGAGGCGGTGCGTACGTGGGACCAGGCCGCCGATGCCCGGGCATCGAGCGAGGACCTATTTGAGATTTGTCGTTTAGTTGAGGATGCCCGCGGGCTCTTTGCACGGTTCGAGACCCTGCCGATCGATGCGCTGGCTTCGCTTGATGTGTTCCCGTGCGTCAACGAGGTTGTGCTCTCGCAGCTGTTCTGCTCGTTTGCGCAAGGTGCAGACCGTGTTGAGGATGCGCGTGCCTTTGCTGCGCGCCGTTGCGACCTAAGCTGGTACCGTCGTGTTGAGAGCTACTTTGACCTGCTTGTCGCTGTGGCCGATATGTGCGCGTTTAGGCAGACGCATGCGGGTGGGTTCCATCTGGCGCAGTCCCAGCAGGTGTGGGATGCCTATACGTCCGAATGGTATGCCATGGACGCTGCCTATCGCCATATGTGCACCGCGTATCTGCGGGCACGCTCCGTCGAGTGCGATGCGCTCGAGGAACCTGCCCGCGCCGTGGCGGACTGGGCGGAGAATCTCTACAGCAACTGGTTCTTGGCGGATGCCAATGCCTGCTGGGCGGCTGCTGCGCAAGGGGAGTGGGCCGATTGCGGCTACATCGATGGTCTCGCACGGCAGGATGAGTTTTACTGGCATGTGCTACCCGCCTTTGTGGGTTCTGCCAAAACAACGGTCGTTATCGTGAGCGATGCGCTGCGCTATGAGGTTGCCTGCGACGTTGTGGCGCTGCTCGAGCGCGAACGCGGCGGCAACGTCAAGGTCTCTAGCATGCAGGCGGTCTTTCCCTCCATTACCGAGGTGGGCATGCCCGCGCTGCTGCCACACCAAGCGCTTGAGCTTGCAGCGGATGGCTCGTTTGTGTTGGCTGACGGCATGCCCACTGCCACGACTCCGCAGCGCGAGGCCGTGCTTGCCCACGTTGAGCCCACGGCCCGCGCTTTACGCTCGAGCACATACCTCAACATGACGGGAACCGAACGCAAGACGCTGCTCAAGGACTCAAAACTCGTCTACCTCTATCACAACAAGATCGATGCCACGGGCGAGAAGGCCGCTACGCAGGATGACGTCTTCGGTGCCTGTGCGGACGCCGTGGAGGAACTTGCTGCATTGGCGCGTCGCGTGTGCACCGACGCCCCGGGCGCGCGTGTTGTTATAACGGCGGACCACGGCTTTATCTACACACGTCGGGAGCTCAGCGAGTGCCAGATGCTCGGCAAGCCGGACCTTCCCGTCCTTGACGCTCCCGTCATGTGCGGCAAGCGTCATCTGGTGGTGCCCAACGAGGCCGTGGGCGAGCTTTCGGACGAGGTACGCGGGGTGTTTGTTAATGTTGACATGGGACGTTTAGGCGCCGGTTTTGAGGGGTTTGCCCCGCGCGAGAATGTGCACTTCAAGCGTCCCGGCGGCACTAACAACTACGTCCACGGCGGCATGAGCTTGCAGGAGCTCTGCGTGCCCGTTATCGGGTTTTGGCGTGCGCGCTCGGGTTCCAAGGACTTTGTCGACACGCGCGTGGCGACGCTGCGCGTACTAAGTGAGGGACGCCGAGTGACCAACTCGCTCTGCTCGGTCAACTTGATCCAGGAAGAACCCGCCCAAGGCAAGGTTTTGCCGTGCGAATACGAGCTGGTGTTTACCGATGCGAGTGGCAACGAGGTGAGCGATACGGTCAAGGCGCATGCTAACAAAACTTCTGTTAATTCGCAGGAGCGCGTAGTGCATGCCAAGTTTGCGTTGCATGCAGCGGATGGATTCTCGGCCAAGGGTCCGTACTATCTGGTCTGCCGCGAGCGCGAGACGGGCAAGATCGTTTGGCGCGAGACGTATACCATTGCCGTCTCGTTTGCCCCTGTTGCTGACTTTGGTTTTTAGGAG
>USMH01000097.1 GCA_900555745.1 uncultured Collinsella sp. | reverse complement strand
ATGTTAAAGTCTTCTTTCCAGCCCACAATCGTACTATCGGTCCCCCGGAAGGAAAGATAACTAAACCCCGCCGGAAACCGGAACGCCATGGCTGCGAACTGCTCCGTCGCCACCATATCGCTCACAGCACGATAGCCGCAAACGTGCACGCCACGGTAGCGAGGACTTGCTGCCACGGCCTCCAACAAGGCCCTGCTCCCCTCCGGGTCCCACAAGTCGTCAATCATGTCCCGGTAGCACTCGGCACGCAGCAGCTCGCGTACGTCTAGGCCCTGCCAGTTCGTCAGCTCCGCCATATCACCCGGCAAACGCAAATAGGACAACCACGCAAAGACGAGGCTATCCACCGCGCAGAACGGCCGCTCCTCAAACGGATCAAACGCCGTCTGGGCATAGGTCAAAAAATTAGGCGAATCCGACATGGCCCTCCCATCAACTATGGTGCATTGGAGTCAGGTTACTTTGCACCAAAAAGGCGCCCGGGCCGTGTGGACCCGGACGCCTTCATTGTAGCTTTTCGCTCTAGCGAGCTTGATTTAGCAGGAGAAGTCGACGCTGTCGATGATGTCCTTGAGGGCCTTGGCAGAGACGGTGAGCTCATGCTGCTCGTCGTCGTTCAGCGGCACGGGGACGCGGCAGACAACGCCGTCGCGGCCAACGACGGTCGGCATGGAGATGGCAAGATCGGACAGGCCATACTCGCCCACCATGAGCGAAGAGACGGGCAGAACGGTCTGCTCATCGCGCATAACGGCGGTGCAGATGCGCTTGACGGCCATGGCGACGCCATAGTAGGTGGCGTGCTTCTTCTCGATGATGGTGTAGGCGGAGTTCTTGACGTCCTCGGCGATGCGCTTCTCGGCAGCCTCATGCTCCAGGTGGCCGTGAAGCTCACAGAAGGTGTTCAGCGGAACGCCGGCAACCTGAGCGCTGGACCAAGCGACAAACTCGGAGTCACCGTGCTCGCCCATGACATAGGCCTGGACATCGCGCGGGTCAACCTCGACGTGGGCACCAAGCATCTGCTGCAGGCGACCGGTGTCGAGCACGGTGCCGGAACCGATGACGTGGCCCTCGGGCAGGCCGGACATCTTGATGGCGGCGTAGGTCAGAACATCGACCGGGTTGGAGACGATGAGCAGAATGCCGTCGAAGCCGGACTTCTTAATCTCGGGGATAATGGACTTAAAGATGCTGACGTTCTTGTTGACCAGGTCCAGGCGGGTCTCACCGGGCTTCTGGGCAGCGCCAGCAGTGACGACGATCATGGCGGCGTCGGCGACATCGGAATAATCGCCGGCGTAGATCTTCATCGGCTCGGCAAACGTCATGCCGTGCGCGATATCCAGGGCCTCACCCTCGGCACGGTTCTTGTCCACGTCGATGAGGACCATCTCGGAGAACAGACCACTCTGCATCAGTGCGAACGCCGAAGACGAACCGACGAAACCGCAGCCGACAATAGCGACCTTCTTCTCGTTAACCATTAGAAACTCCCATCTCTCTCCACAAACAAGCCGCCCGGGAACGACCCGAGCGGCTTGTCGTAATCCCAATACATCCAATCGGGACTATGATTATGCCCCTATTCGCAGCCAAAAATCGACCGTTTACCGAAATTGTTTGCAGTATTCGTAAAATAACTGCGCGAAATCGGTTTCGAGCTATTGACGAGTCGAAATAGGTTTCTAATACAGGCCCGCCTCGCGAATGGCCTCGACAGCCAAAGCGATCTGATCGGGCGGCAGGACCAGCGCCATGCGCACGTGTCCCTCGCCCGAAGGACCAAAACTCGCGCCCGGCGTCACCACAACGCCGGCCTTCTCCATGAGCTCCTCGCAAAACGCCATGGAATCGGTGCGACCACCGGGAAGCTTGGCCCACACAAACATAGAGCCATGCGCGTTGGGACGCTCCCAGCCCAGACCCTCAAGACCATCGCACAGGGCATCGCGGCGCTCCTGGTACTTCAGACGCTGCGCCTCGACCTCATCGCGCGGGCCATTAAGGCACGCGATGGCGGCCTTCTGGATCGGGAAGAACATGCCAAAGTCAATCTGGCTGCGCAGCTTGGCGAAGGCCGAGACCACATCCTCGCGACCGACCAAAAAGCCGATACGCGCACCGGTGACGTTAAACGACTTGGAGAGCGAGAAGAACTCAACGCCCACCTCGAGCGCGCCGGGATACTGCAAGAAGCTGCCGCCTGGCTCGCCGTCGAACACGATGTCGGAGTATGCGTTGTCGTGAACGATGAGCAGGTCGTGCTCGCGGGCGAAAGTGATGATCTCCTCGTAGATCTCGGGCGTGCCCACCGAGCCGACCGGGTTCGCGGGCAGCGACACGATCATATACTTGGCACGATCGGCCACCTCGGGATCGATACCCGCCACATAGGGCAGGTAATTATGCTCGGCAACCAGCGGATAGTATTCGAGCTTGGCATCGGCGATCTTGGCACCCGCCTCAAAGACCGGGTAGCACGGATCGGGAACCAGAATGGTGTCACCCGGATCGAGCAGGGCCAGGCCCAAATGGCCCACGCCCTCCTGCGTGCCGTTGCACGACTGCACCATAGACGGCGTAATGCCCGAAACGCCAAAGCGACGCTCATAGTAATCGCACACGGCTTGCTTGAGTTCGGGCAGGTCGCGCAGGGCATACTTCCACATCTCGGGATCTTGGGCTGCCTGCGTGAGCGCCTCGACCACGTGGTCGTACGGCTTAAAGTCGGGCGTGCCCACGCTCATGTTGTAAATGGTCTTGCCCTGAGCCTTCAGCGCGAGAAGCTTGTTGTTGAGCGAGGCGAAGACCTCCGCGCCAAAGCGGTCGAGACGCTGCGATGCCTGCATGGTGCCACCTTTCGATATGAAAAACGCGGCGCTCCGACAAGAGCGCCGCGCGATACGGGCCATCAGATTGCAAAAGTGTAACGCTTGCAACCCCCGTATTGGTTCAATTTAGCCAACCTTAGTCAACTGGATTGAGCGCGTCGATCTGCGCAAGCCACAGACGCGAGCTAGCGTCACTCGGCATACGCCAATCGCCGCGCGGGCTGAGCGTCACCGAGCCCACCTTGGGACCATCGGGCAGGCAGCTGCGCTTAAACTGCTGGGCAAAGAAGCGACGGTAGAACGTACGTAGCCACGTGTGGACGGTCTTGGCGTCGTAGACGCCCTCGAAGCTCTTGAGCGCCATGCGGTAGATCTTGCCCGGCTCAAAGCCAAAACGCAGCAGGTAGTAGAGGAAGTAGTCGTGCAACTCGTACGGGCCCACCAAATCCTCGGTCTTCTGCGCAATCTCGCCGTCGCCCGTGGGCGGCAGAAGCTCGGGGGACACCGGCGTATCGAGGATATCGAGCAAGACCTCGGCAATGCGCCCGCCAAAGACATCGGCGGCATAGCGTACCAGATGGCGCACAAGCGTCTTGGGCACGCTCGCGTTGACGGCGTACATGCTCATGTGGTCGCCGTTATAGGTAGCCCAGCCGAGCGCCAGCTCCGACAGGTCGCCCGTGCCAATGACAAAACCGCCAGCCTGGTTGGCCAGATCCATCAGAATCTGCGTACGCTCGCGCGCCTGGCTGTTCTCGTAGGTCACGTCCTGCACAGCTGGATCATGCTCAATGTCCTTGAAGTGCTGCTCCACAGCCGCGTGGATCG
The DNA here is from genome assembly GCA_900555745.1 of uncultured Collinsella sp. Lineage (GTDB taxonomy): Bacteria > Actinomycetota > Coriobacteriia > Coriobacteriales > Coriobacteriaceae > Collinsella. The sequence goes on along the minus strand of USMH01000097.1, from coordinate 1,287 downwards.
AAACCTCGCGGAAGCTCACACCCAGGTCGCGAGCGAGCGACTCGGCATTCGACTTGGTGCGATGCGTCGTGCCGAAGCCGGGCATGGACACGGCTGTGATACCAGTGCGCGGCAGCCCCAGTGCATCGAAGGCACGCACGGTCACAAGCAGCGCTAGCGTGGAGTCCAAGCCGCCCGAAAGGCCGATAACCGCAGCCTTGGTACCCGTGTGGGCAAGGCGGGTCTTGAGGCCCGCAGTCTGCAGATCGAGGATCGTCTCGCAGCGCTCGGCCAAGTCGCCGTGGTCGGCCGGCACAAAGGGCGCGCGCGGGAAAACGCGGTCGATATCGCAGGCATCGCGTAGGACAGGTTCTTCGGCCAGCACGCCCTCAAACGAAAACTCAACGGTCGTGGCCTCCGGCGCATCGTCGGTGCGCGCCCACGTCGTCGAGCGACGGCGCTCGGCAACCAGGCGGTCAAGGTCAACGTCGGCGATGGCCATATCGCAGGTAAGCAGTTTGGTGGCGGCGAGCTTGGAGCCATTTTCGTAGATAAGGTTCTCGCCCGCAAAGACCATGTCGGTCGTGGACTCGCCCTCGCTCGCGTCCGCGTAGGCATAGGCGCAGTACAGGCGTGCGCTCTGGTTAGAGATGAGGCTGCGGCGGTAATCCGCCTTACCGATAATCTCGTCCGAAGCCGACGGATTGAGGATCACCGTCGCACCGGCAAGCGCCATCTCGGTCGAAGGGGGCGCCGGCACCCACAGGTCCTCGCAGACTTCAACGCCCAGCACCATATCCTCGGCACCCTCATCACAGCAGCGGTAGACAAGCCCCGAACCCAGCGGAACCGGACCCTGACCGGCAAATTCAACCCACACGGGATCCGCAGGCGACGGAGCAAACCAGCGACGCTCATAGAACTCGCCATAGTTGGGCAGATACTTCTTGGCCGTGAGGCCCAAAAGCTCGCCCGCGCAGCACACGGCGGCACAGTTGTAGATATTCTCGGCAACCGCAACGGGAAGACCGATGGTAAAGACGATCGGCAGCTCACGGGTTTCATCGAGGATATGCACCAGAGCAGCCTCGCAGGCATGCAGCAGTGTGCGATTATGGAACAGATCGGCCGCGGTATAGCCAGTCAGATTAAGCTCGGGCAACACCAACGCGCGAACGCCACGCCCGGCAGCATCGCGAACAGCCGCCAGCGCAACCTCGGCATTGCCCTCGACATCGGCCACGCGAATCCGCGGCGAGGCCGCCGCCACACGCAAAAAGCCATCAGACTGAGAAAGGTGAAGATTCA
>USMH01000096.1 GCA_900555745.1 uncultured Collinsella sp. | reverse complement strand
CTTATAGATCATGTAGTGGAAGCTCGACACGGTGAGCTTGCCCAGCTCGCCAGACTCGATGATCTCCTTGGCCTTGTTGACGAAGGGGTTGTGACGACGGTGCTGACCCACAAGCACGGGCACGCCGGCGGTCTCGGCCTCGGCGGCGAAGGCCTGGGCATCCTCAAGATCGTTGGAGATCGGCTTTTCGACCAGCGGCACGATATTGCGCTTCACAGCCTCGCGGGCAACGCCCAGGTGCAGGTCGTTGGGGGTGGCGATAATGACGGCCTCGGGCTTGATCTCGTCCATCATCTGGGCGGGATCGGTGTAAAACGGTACGCCGGCGGCCTCGGCCGTGGCGCGGGCGCCCTCAAAGGCGTCGGCGATGGCGACGAGCTCGGCCTCGGGCTCCTCGGTGACAAAGCGGATGTGGTTGCGGCCCATGGCGCCGGCGCCGATAACGGCAATGCGGACGGGGTTGAGCTCAGACATTTCGACTCCTTAATACTAGTGACCGGTGGAATGCGACAAAGGGGCTGTTCCTTTGTCGCATCGGTAAAACTAGGCGGACTTCTTCTTGCTGTCGGAGACCATCATGTAGACGGTGAGCACGACGGCGATGGCGGCGATTACAATGGCGCCGTAGAAGGACTGCTGGTAGGCGGCGCTGCCGGCCTCGGCGTGATACAGCACGGCGGTGATGGGCTGGCTGATCCAGGTGGAAGCGGCATAACCCAAAAACATGATGCCGTAGTTGACGCCGATGTTGCTGGTGCCAAAGGCGCCACCGGTGAGCGGCGGGTAGATGACGAGCAGGGCGCCAAAGCTAAAGCCGAGCAGGGCGAGCGCCACAAAGAACATGCCCTGCGTAAAGCTCATCGACATGATGACGAGCGCGACGATGGTGACGACAAGGCTGATGAGCAGCGACTTATAGGCGCCGAGCTTGTCGATGATCTGGCCAAAGGACAGACGACCAACTAGGTTGGCGCAGGTGTTGACGGAGACCACCACACCGCCGAGGGCGACGGCCGCGGCGCTCGTGGGGTCGGCGAAGAGCTGGACGGCGGCGATGGAGGCAACCTTGCCCACGAGCAGGGTGCCCGCGGTGGCGGCGAAGGCGAAGGTGACGATGAGGACCCAGAAGCGCGGGGTCTTGACCATCTCGCCCGGGGTGAGGTCGCCGAAGGTGCCGGCGTGCGCGCCGCCCTTGGGGGCCTCGAAGCCCTCGGGCAGCCAGCCTGCCTCGGGAGCCTTCAGGAACAGGGCGGAGGCAGCGATCATCACAAAGAAGATGACGCCGAGCGCCTTAAGGGCGCCAAAGATGCCCAGGCTCGGGATGAGCAGCGAGGCGAGCACCGGGGACAGCACGGCGGGACCGGCGGTCGAAGCGGCCAGGGTGATGCCGGAGGCGAGACCCTTCTTGTCGATGAACCACTTTTGGCCGGTGGTGAGCGCCGGGTTATAGCCCAGACCGTTGCCGACGGCGGCGACGAGTGAGAACCACAGGTAGAACTGCCACGGCTCGGTGACGGTGCCGGACATGAACCAGCCCACGCCGTAGCACACGGCGGCGGCGATCACAACGTTGCGCGGGCCGATCTTATCGGAGATACGGCCGGCGAAGATGCCCGTCACGGCCATGATGGTCTGGAAGACGGGAAAAGCCCAGGTAAGGGCGCTCGACCACTCGGGGTAGACGGCGAGCAGGTTCTTGCTCACGACGGAATACAGCGCGATGGAGCTGATGAAGAACATGGTGACGCACGCGGCGGAAAGCACGACGGCGCGACCCTTGTTGGAGTTGGTGGAAGCCATTGGACTCTTTCTAATCGATATGGGGGAGGAGCGGGCGTGTCCGCGGGGCCTCCCTGTCAGGTTGGTTTACTGGTCGGTCGGCTTGGCGACGCCGGACTCATCGGACCAGAGCTCGACGCCCTTGTTCTTAAGGTAGTTATCGGCATAGGCGCGACGGCCGCCGGGCTTGGCGGTGAGGTCGCCCATCATGTTGGAGAAGCCGCCGTCGACCTTGATGGCGTCGCCGGTGGTAAAGTCCGAGCGCTTGGATGCCAGGAACATGACGGCGTTGGCGATATCGCTGACCTCGCCGATGCGGCGCGTGGCGATTAGACGGCTGCGGCTCTTTTCGACCTCGGGGTCGGCGTAGAAATTGGCCGACATCGGGGTCTTGACGAAGCAGGGCTCGACGCAGTTAGAGCGCACGCCGTAGGGGCCCCACTCGGCGGCGAGCATCTTAGACATCATGTTGACACCCGCCTTGGTGGAGCTGTACACGCCCGAGAACGTCTCGGGGGAGTGGCTGGCAACGGTCGAGATGTGCACCAGGCGACCCTGGCCGGCCTTGATCATCTCGCGACCAAAGCGCTGCGAGGTGATGAAGTAACCGGTGAGGTTGACGTTGAGCACCTGCTCCCAGTCGCTCAGCGGCAGGTCCTCCATGGCGGCGAAGCGCAGGATGCCGGCGGTGTTGACGAGGACATCGACGCGGCCGAAGTCGGCGATGGTGGCATCGACGGCGGCCTGAACCTCGGCCTCGTCGGTGGCGTTCATCTTGTAACCCTCGGCGTGGATACCGAACTCGGCGGCGAGGTCGGCGGCTGCGGCCTTGACCTTCTCCTCGTCCAGGTCGAGCAGGACGACATTGGCGCCGTTGCGGGCGAACTCGCGGCAGATCTCGACGCCCATACCGCCGAGTGCGCCGGTCACGGCGCAGACATCGCCCTCGAGCTTAAGCCAGTTGCTCATAGGAACTTCCCTTCTTGTGCCTCCCGGTGGGTCGCTCCCATTAACCGACCCACGTGGTTTTCGCTGGTTATCGTATGCTTTGCATTTGCGCAGGTGAATTGCATATTTGTTAGAATGGCGTTAACCATAGGTTTATAGCTTGCAAGACGATGCGCCTTTAATTGAGCGCGTGACCTGCCAAAACGACCCCCTTCGGCAGTTCATTGCCATGCGTCTGGAAACGGGAGATTGACGTGTACGATCGACGACTCGAGGCCATATCGGCCGCCGCGGAGCTGGGAAGCTTCTCACGGGCGGCGGCAAAATTGCGCGTGTCGACCCCGGCGCTCGTCAAGCAGGTGTCGGGCTTCGAGGCCGAGTTCGGCATCACGTTGTTCGAGCGCTCGCATTCTGGTGTTAAGGTGACGCCGGCAGGTGCTCTGCTGGTGGACGATGCACGTTCGATCATGCGGCAGTCCGAGGACGCGCTACGCCGTGCCCGACGCGCGGCGGGCGATGGCGGGGCCGTGCGTCTGGGCGTGTCGATGATGTGTCCGGGGCGCCAGACACTGTCGATGTGGACGGGCGTACACGAGCTGGAGCCATCGTTGCGCTTCGAGATCGTGCCTGTGAGCGACCTCTACGACGAACGCGAATCCGTCATGCGCAGCCTCGGTCGAGAGGTGGATGTGGTGCAGTCGAGCTTTTCGACCCCACGCTGGGGCGACGCCTGCCAAAGGCTCCGCATCGTCAACGTGCCGTTTTATATCGACGTGCCGCGCACGAGCCCGCTTGCGCGCAAGACGCGTATCACGGTTGCCGACCTGGAGGGCATGCGTCTGCGCGTACTGCGCCACGGCAACGACGCCATGGACAGCCTGCGCATCGACCTTTTGGCCGACGGCGGCGTGGACGTGATCGATGTGGATAGCTTCGACTTTGCGCTCTTTAACGAGGCGGAGGAAAAGGGCGACGCGGTGCTCACCTGCGGGGCGTGGTCGGGGGTGCACCCGGCCTTTGTGGGCGTGCCGTTTCTATGCGGGCGAGAGGTGCCGGTCTTTTTGCACTATCCGCTCGAGCCCACCCTCCAAGTACAAAAATTCGTCAACGCCATGGCCCAGCTTCTCAAATAGCCAAAAGAGTCCCGTCCCAAATTAGCTACCCTTTGCTACGGGTTTAGCGGTCCTCGCGTTGCGGCCCGGCCGCCTCGGCTGTCTTTACGCGGTTCTTGTCGATGTACATGTTTTTGTCGGCCTGGGAAAAGAGCTCGCGCATCGTAGGCGGTTCATCAAAATCACTGGAAAGCGCGTAGCCCACCGCATAGCTGATAGGCATGTCGGGATGAGCCTCGGAATACTCGTTCACGTTCGCACGAACCCGAGCGAGACAGGACTCCACGGCAGCTCGATCGACATCCCACAGCACCGCGATAAACTCATCGCCACCGTCGCGGCCCACAAAGCAGGTCTCGGACGCCACGCACCCCAGCTGCTGGGCAAAAGAACGGATGTATTCGTCGCCCTTCTCGTGGCCGAAGTTGTTATTGACCGTATGCAGATTGTTAAGGTCGAAGACGCACACCGCAACGGGCGCCTCCGCGGAGACAGGCCGCTCCTGCCCCAAGATCTCCTCGCACTTGTTCTTGTTGGGCAGTCCCGTGGCTTCGTCGAGATAGACTTTGCTCTGCAGCTCGCGATTGAGCGCGGCAGTGCGCACCGCGCGAGCAAGTTCAACCGCAAAGGTCGCCACCAAACCAACGATATCGATGATCACCAGACCCTCGAGATAGTTGAGCGCCGACGCCTTCTCCTGAGAGTAGTCCTCTGCGAGTCGCGTAGCATCGTCGCAAATGCCAAAGAACTCCTCGCTCATGGAGATGATGTCGGTGTTCTCGTAGCCGACTTCGCGCACGCGGCTGATCTCGGCGCAAAGCTCATCAAAATAGTTTGCAAGCTCGGTCATCTTTGCCTGATACTCGTCGTCGTCGAGACGGACGAGGTTGAGGTCATCACTTCCGTAACGCAAACCGTTGATGTATGAATCCACGGCTTTGAGCAGGTCATCTTGAGGTTGACCCGCGTCCTCGAGCTTAACGATTCGCTGCGTGGTACCGCGCACCAAACCGGCATAGTTGACCACGCGCGCCGTGCCCTGGATATCGGAGACGAGCAGCATAACATTGATGAAGAAGAAGATGAGAACTGCCGTGAGCACCATCATGAGCAGGCGCACCGCC
>USMH01000095.1 GCA_900555745.1 uncultured Collinsella sp. | reverse complement strand
GCTCGTACTCGTTAACCTGGTGGGTCAGATCCTCTCCAAGCTACAGGACTACACCGTCTACAAGCTCGAGATCGCAGGCAACTATCACCTGGCGCGTCTATGCTTCGACACGCTCTCCAATCAATCCATGACATTTCACACCAGCCGCTTTGGCGGATCGCTCGTGAGCCAGACGAGCCGTTTTATGAGCGGCTATACGGGGCTGGTCGACGTGACGGTGTATTCGCTCATCCCCACCATCACCTCGGTCATCTGCACGGTGGCGGCGCTCGCCCCGGTGGTGCCGACGTTTACCGTGATCCTGGTGTGCATCATGGCCGTCTACATCGCGTTTGTCTGGCTTATGTACAAGCGCATCATGCCGCTTTCGGCCGCGACGTCCGCCGCGCAGAACAAGCTCTCGGGCGTGCTCTCCGACGCGGTCACGAATATCCTGGCCGTCAAGACCTGTGGGCGCGAGGACTTTGAGCGCGATCTGTTCGACGCCGCCGATCGTGCCGCGCGCGACGCCGAAACGGTCTCGATGCACGCCATGATGCAGCGCAACTTTACGACCTCGGGCCTTATTGTCATCACCATGGCCGTGGTGAGTGTGTTCGTGGCGGGCGGCAACGCGTGGTTTGGCATCTCGGCCGGCTCGCTCGTCATGATCTTTACCTACACCTATAACCTCACCATGCGCCTGAACTACGTAAGCTCCATGATGCAGCGCATCAACCGCGCTTTGGGCGATGCGGCCGAGATGACGCGCGTGCTGGACGAGCCACGTTTGGTGGCAGACGACCCGGACGCCCCTGAGCTCAAAGTGACCGAGGGCGCGATTGATTTTGAGCACCTGAGTTTTGCGTACCGTGACGCTGCGGCGGGCGAGAGCGTGTTCGATAACCTGACACTTCATGTGGCGGCGGGCCAGCGCGTGGGCCTGGTGGGCAAATCGGGTTCGGGTAAGACGACGCTCACCAAGCTGCTGCTGCGCCTGGACGATGTTCAGGGCGGCCGCGTGCTCGTGGACGGCCAGGATGTCTCGCGCTGTACGCAGCAGAGCCTGCGCCGCCAGGTTGCCTACGTGCCGCAGGAGGCACTGCTGTTCCACCGCTCCATTCGCGAAAACATTGCCTACGGTCGTCCCGACGCCACTGATGAGCAGATTCGCGAGGCCGCGCGCCTGGCCAACGCCCTGGAGTTTATCGACCGCTTGCCTCGTGGCTTTGACACCATGGTGGGCGAGCGCGGCGTCAAGCTCTCGGGCGGCCAGCGTCAGCGCGTGGCCATCGCCCGTGCCATCCTAACCGACGCGCCGATTCTGGTGCTCGACGAGGCGACCTCTGCCCTCGACAGCGAGTCCGAGGCGCTGGTGCAGGAGGCGCTCGAGAATCTGATGCGCGGCCGCACCTCCATTGTGGTGGCGCACCGCCTGTCCACCGTGGCGGCGCTTGACCGCATTGTAGTGCTGGCCGATGGCGAGATTGTCGAGGACGGCACGCATGCGCAGCTCGTCGAGGCGGGTGGCGAGTACGCGAGCCTGTGGAGCCGTCAGACCGGCGCATTCTTGGAGGCGTAAGCGTCTCGGACGTGGGACAATTGTGCCCATAAGTTTATTGTGCCGTTGAGCCGAGGAGTCGTTATGCCACGCGAGACCAATGCCGCCAAACGCGAGCGCGCCGTTGAGGTGTGTGAGCGCCTCAACCGTCGCTATGGCCCGGTCGAGTGCTTTTTGGACCACGAGAATCCCTTCCGCCTGCTGATCGCGGTGTTGCTCTCGGCGCAAACGACCGACGCGCAGGTCAACAAGGTGACGCCGAAGCTGTTTGCCCAGTGGCCCACGCCCGAGGCCATGGCCGGGGCGAGCGTGGCTGACGTGGCAGACACCATCAAGTCACTCGGCTTCTACAAGAGCAAAGCCAAACATGCCGTCGAGGTCGCGCAGATGATCGTCGCCGACTATGGCGGCGAGGTGCCGGCCGACATGAAGGAACTCGTGAAGCTGCCGGGCGTGGGACGCAAGACGGCGAACATCGTGCTCAACGTGGGGTATGGCATCGTGGAGGGCATTGCGGTGGACACGCATGTCAACCGCATTGCGCACCGCCTGATGCTGAGTCCCAAGACGCATGCAAAGGAGCCGCTCAAGACCGAGCAGGATTTGCTCAAGATTTTGCCGCACGAGTATTGGGAGTCGGTTAACCATCAGTGGATCACCTTCGGTCGCGAGATCTGCGACGCCCGCAAACCCAAGTGTGACGAGTGCCCGCTGGCAGATTTGTGCCCCAGCGTGCGCGTAGCGGGGTAGGGCGGAACGCATCTTCGTCTGGCGTTTTTTGCGGGGCTGGGTTTGCCCTTGAGCCGGAGTCCTCTCCATGCGCTACCATGACAGACAATGTATTTGACGTACGACCCGCCGAGCTTGCCCCGGCGGGCTTTTGGCGTTGCAATGCCGGAGGAACAGCATGCTCATTCACCGTATAGCCGCGCAGCTCTACACTGCCGAGGCGCTGCAGACCGTCGAGGCCGGACTCGATGCCGGCGAGGACGTGACGCTGGCTGTGTCGCAGTCGGGCCGCACGCTTATGGCGGCCGCCCAGTTTGCGCGCCGCCCGCGTCCCACGGTCTACATTGTGAGTGGCGAGGATGCGGCCGATCGCGCCGCGCGCAGCCTTGCCGCCTACGTGGGCCTAGCGCACGTGTGCCGTTTTCCCGAGCGCAAGGACTATCCGTGGCGCGAGCAGGCGCCCGACGATGCCGTGGTGGCGCAGCGCTGCGAGGCACTGGGACGCATCGTGCGCGGAGACAATTGCATCATGGTCGCCTCGGCTCGCGCGCTGCTGCGTTGTGTGCCGCCGGTCGAGAGCCACTATTGGGAGTCCACGACCTTTGCGGTGGGCGAGGAGATTCCCTTTGACGAGGTGCCGCAGCGCCTGGTGGGCATGGGCTACACCAATGCCGGTGCCGCCGATGCGCCCGGTCTGTTCCGCGTGCACGGTGACACCGTCGAGGTGTTTCCCGCGCAGGAAAAGGCGCCCGTGCGCATTGAGTTTTTCGGCGATGAGATTGACCGCATCCGCCGTATGGTGAGCTCCACGGGCCAAACCATCGGCAACGAGGACAGTATCGAGATCTTCCCCTGCCGCGAGCTGGCGCTTACCGACGATGCCGTCCACAACATGCACGTGGCGCTCTACCGTGCCAGCCAGGACGACAGCAAGCTGGCGGCGCTGCTCGAGATGGTGGATACGCGCATCGTCACGCCCGAGCTCGACCGCTTTTTGCCGGTGATGTACGGCCAGACCGTAAGCCCGTTGGCGCACGTGAGCGGCAAGGCACTCGTGGTTCTGTCCGAGCCGCGCTCGCTGTTCGACGACTGCCTGCGCGCCTACGAGGATATTGAGGCCCGTGCCGGCGAGGCAGGGATTGACCGCCTGGATGGTCTGTACGTGCGCGCCCAACAGCTCGATTTTGGTGCCCAGCAGCGCCTGAACTACGTGAGCCTCATTCGTGCCGGCGGCGCGGTGACGGCAGAGCTCAAGATTGAGCAGCCGGCCATCGCAGGCTCGGACAACCGTTTTATGACGCGCATCCAGGAGGTCGTGGGCAAGCGCTATGCCTGCGTGTTTGCCATCCCCGACCGCGGTGCGCGCGAGTCGATGGAGCTCACCTTTGGCGACGAGGGCATTACCTTTGAGGAATCGCTGACCGCGGCGCCCGAAAATGTCGGCGCTATCGGCGACCGCGTTCGCGTGGCAGCGGCGGATTCCGCCGACCGTGCCGCACGCCAGGAGGCCCATGCTTCCATTCGCGAGCGTAAGGCCGACGCGCTCAACGCCCGCTCGCTCGAGGCGGGCGCCGCGCAGGCTGCCGCCGGCGCCGCCGTGCCCACTATTTCGCGCGGACGTGTGACCTTTGTCGATGCCGCCTTGCCGCAGGGCGTGGTGGTGCCCGATGCCAACCTGGCCGTGTTCTCGATCGCCGACCTCAACGCCCGCATGGACGCCAACCGCGCGCGCAGCCGCCGCAAGGTGGACATTACGCAGATCACGTTCCCGTTTAAGCCGGGCGATTACGTGGTGCACGCTACCCACGGCATCGCGCTCTTTAGCGAGATCGCGCGCCAGGAAGTGGGCGGCAAGGAACGCGACTACTTTTTGCTGGAATATGCCGATGGCGACAAGCTCTACGTGCCGCTCGAGCAGGTCGACCGCATCACGCGCTACGTTGGCCCCGACGGCGACAAGCCGCGCCTGACCAGGCTCAACACAGCCGACTGGACGCGCGCTACCAACAAGGCGCGCAAGAACGCCAAAAAGCTGGCGTTTGACCTGGTCGACCTGTATACGCGCCGCTCGTCGATCACCGGTATCGCCTGCCCGCCCGACACGCCCGAGCAGATTGAGATGGAGGAGAGCTTCCCTTACGACGAGACGCGCGACCAGCTGGAGGCCATCGCCGATATTAAGGCCGACATGGAGGCGCCCAAGCCCATGGACCGCCTGCTCTGCGGCGACGTGGGCTTTGGCAAGACCGAGGTCGCCCTGCGTGCGGCGTTTAAGTGTGTGGACTCCGGCCGTCAGGTCATGGTGCTCTGTCCCACGACCATTCTGGCCCAGCAGCACTACGAGACCTTCTTTGAGCGCTTTGCCCCGTTTGGCCTCGAGGTCGAGGTGCTCAGCCGCTTCCGCACGCCGGCGCAGCAGAAGCGCGCGCTCAAGGCGTTTGCCGAGGGCACGATTGATGTGCTCATCGGCACGCACCGCTTGCTTTCGGCCGATGTGAACCCAAAGAACTTGGGCCTGGTGATCATCGACGAGGAACAGCGCTTTGGCGTGCAGCACAAGGAGCAGCTCAAGAACCTGCGCGAGCAGATTGACGTGCTCACGCTTTCGGCAACGCCTATTCCACGAACCATGCAGATGGCCACGAGTGGCGTGCGCGACATGAGCCTGATCACGACGCCGCCGACCGGGCGTCGTCCCGTGATCGTGCACGTGGGGGAGTAC
>USMH01000094.1 GCA_900555745.1 uncultured Collinsella sp. | reverse complement strand
GCATTCGCCGCAACACCACCGGCGGTCTCGGAGCCGCCTGGACCATCGATAAAGTCGAGCCTTCTACCAAGTAACAAAAAGGGACGATAACCCCAAGGTTATCGTCCCTTTCTCGTTAGGTCACCTGAACTCGACTAATCGCGCGTCAGCTTGCGGTGAATACGATGCGGCTGGGCTGCGTCCTCGCCAAGGCGCTCGATGCGGTTGGCCTGATAGGCCTCGAAGTTGCCCTCAAACCAATACCAGTTGCCCGGATTCTCGTCGGTGCCCTCCCACGCCAGAATGTGCGTGGCGACGCGGTCCAGGAACATACGGTCGTGGCTAATGACCACCGAGCAGCCCGGGAACTCGAGCAGCGCCGCTTCGAGCGAGGACAGCGTCTCGACGTCGAGGTCGTTCGTGGGCTCGTCGAGGAGCAGCAGGTTGCCGCCCTGCTTGAGCGTAAGCGCCAAGTTCAGACGGTTGCGCTCGCCACCGGAGAGTACGCCGGCGCGCTTCTGCTGGTCCTGGCCCTTAAAGCCAAAGCTCGCCACGTACGCGCGGCTGGGGACCTCGGTCTCACCGACCATCATGTGGTCCAGGCCATCCGAGACGACCTCCCACAGGTTCTTATCGGGGTCGATGCCGGAACGGTTCTGATCGACACAGGAGATCTTGACGGTCTCGCCCACCTCGAGCTCGCCCGAAGTCAGCGGCTCCAGGCCCACGATGGTCTTGAACAGCGTGGTCTTGCCCACACCGTTGGGGCCGATGACACCCACGATACCGTTGCGCGGCAGGGTGAACGATAGGTCGTCGATGAGCACACGGCCATCGAACTCCTTGTGCAGGTGATGAGCCTCGAGCACCTTGTTGCCCAGACGCGGGCCCACGGGGATGCGGATGTCGGTCCAGTCGAGCTTCTGGCTTGCGCGGGCCTCGGCCTCCATCTCCTCGTAACGAGCCAGACGGGCCTTGTTCTTGGCCTGGCGAGCCTTGGGCGAGCTGCGTACCCACTCGAGCTCGGCCTCCATGCGCTTGGCGAGCTTGGCGTCGCGGTTGCCCTGCGCCTCGATACGGGCGGCCTTGGTCTCCAGATACGTGGAGTAGTTGCCCTTGTAGGGATAAAGGTGACCGCGGTCTACCTCGCAGATCCACTCGGCAACGTTATCCAGGAAGTAGCGATCGTGCGTGACGGCAAGCACCGCGCCCTGGTAGTTGTGCAGGAAGTGCTCGAGCCACAGGATCGATTCGGCGTCCAGGTGGTTCGTGGGCTCGTCGAGCAGCAGCAGGTCGGGAGCCTCGAGCAGCAGCTTGCACAGGGCCACGCGACGGCGCTCGCCGCCGGAAAGCACGTTGACCGGCATGTCGGAATCGGGCAGCTGCAGGGCGTCCATGGCCTGGCCGAGCTTGGAATCGATATCCCAGCCGTCGGCGGCGTCGATCTCGTCCTGGAGCTTGCCCATCTCGGCCATGAGGGCGTCCATGTCGCAATCCGGGTCGCACATCTCCTCGCCGATCTTGTTGAAGCGATCGACCTTGGCAATCATGTCGCCAAATGCCATGCGCACGTTCTCGATGACGGTCTTGTCATCGTCGAGCGGCGGCTCCTGCTGCAGGATGCCCACGGTGTAGCCGGGAGTGAGCCTGGCATCGCCGTTGGAGACCTCCTCGATGCCGGCCATAATCTTGAGCAGGGTCGACTTGCCCATACCGTTGGGGCCCACGACGCCGATCTTGGCACCGGGGTAGAAGCTCAGGGTCACGTCGTCAAGGATCACCTTGTCGCCATGGGCCTTGCGAGCCTGATACATCTGGTAGATAAACTCTGCCATTTGCCTGTTCTATCCTTTCTACCTGCTGTTTCCCTATTCTTGATTCGCTTTAGTGGAAACGAAATGAGGGAACCAGCTCTGAAACGTAACGAAAAAGGGGCATGGTTGCCCACACCCCCTAATACTACCTGGGAAAAGTCCCCCGGAACATACTATGAACTGCGTACGCTAGTTTTCCGCAACCTTAACGAGCGGCTCGCTGCGATTTGCGCCACAACAGATACGAGTAGACGTAGACGGCTCCAACCGAACCAAACGCCAGAACCGCAATCACCGCGGCGACGACTTCACTCGAAAGCACGCTGCCTGCCACGCCCATCACAATCAGGCCAATACCCAGCACCATAAAGCAGGCGCCGCCAAAACGCTGAGTACGGCGCCAGTTCTCGGGATCGGCAAGCGCCCAGGGTGTCTTGATACCGAGCGTATAGTTCTGCTTCACACGCGGCAAGTAGTTGCCTACGCCGATGAACAGCAAACCGACAACACCGGAAATCAGCACGTTAACCGAACCGACCGCCGGCACCACGCCCCAGACCGTAAGCTCTCCCAGCCAGCTTATGGCGCACATGAACAAGGTGAAGGCGATTACGAAGCCCTGGTAGAACTTGCCCGAGGTTCGATATGCCTCACCTTTGGGGTCGATGCGCGGCACCATGCGGAACATTGCGAGAAGCGCCAGAGGCAGCACGCCGAGCGCGGAGGCCATCCAGCTAGGACCCCAACCGTCGACGGCGCCGTTCGCGCCCCAGTGCGTGGGAATCTGCGTAGGCAAGCTCGGCATCACCATGAGGTGCGCTACGACATTGGCGACGCACAGAGCGACCAGCGCAATCCACACGCGCGACGATACCCCCGTGGGGTGAATGCCCTTGTTTTCGTTATTCATCCTTATCACCTTCAGTGTTTGTAAAGCCCATAAACCAGCCAATTAAATCCTGCATGACGGTGGTGTTTAAGCTGTATACGATGTTTTGGCCATGGCGCTCGTCGGTCACCAACCCGGCGTTTTTGAGCATCGCCAAGTGATGGCTCAGCGACGGCTTACTGATATCGAAATGCTCGGCAAGCTCCCCCGCCGTGCAATTGCCCTCGCGCAGCAACTCCAAAATGCGCCGTCGCGTTGGATCGGCAAGCGCCTTAAAACCCTCTCCCGGCATAAGACCTCCTCTCATCATCTCTCATGACGTGCACACTATACTCAATATTTAGATGTTTGTCTAACTATCTAATCGCAATGCTTCAAACCCCATCAAAGCAAACGCCATCGCAACCTATGGGCGATTACCTATAATGGCGATAGCTAAAACACGACCTGCTTCCCCATCGGAGGATATTTATGACCGAAACCGCTGCCGCAGCCGCCATCGAGACACGCGACACCAAGCTCGAGATTATCATGGGCCGCGAGGCACTCGATAAGCTCGCCGATGCTACGGTGCTAGTGCTCGGCTGCGGAGGCGTGGGCTCCAACTGCTGCGAGGCACTCGCCCGCGGCGGCATCGGTCATTTCGTCATTCTGGATAAGGACATCATCGCGCCCAGCAATATCAACCGTCAGGCCATCGCCTTTCACAGCACCATCGGAAAGCGCAAAGTCGACGTCATGGAGGCCATGATTCACGACATCAACCCTGCCGCTACCGTCATCAAACGCACCGAATACCTGCTGAGCGACAACATCGATGATTTCTTCGCGAGCGTTTTGGAGCAGACGGAAGGCAAGATCGACTACGTCGTCGACGCCATCGACACCATCTCAGCCAAGCTCACCATTGCCAAATATGCTCAGGACCACGATATTCGTTTGGTTAGCTCCATGGGCGGGGCAAACAAGCTCCATCCCGAGTGCCTGCGTTTTGCCGACATCTTTGAAACCGTGCGCGACCCTATGAGCCGCATCATGCGCAAAGAGTGCAAAAAGCGCGGCATCAAGAGCCTGCACGTACTGTTTAGCTGCGAGGAATCGGTTAAAACCCAGCCCCGCGACCCTTCCAACATCCACGAGCGCACCGAGCTGGGAACCGCCAGCTTTATGCCGCCCATCATGGGTCAGATGATTGCCGGCGAGGTTATCCGCCAGATCAGTGGGCGCGGCACCGAGCGCGTGCGCGCCGATGGCCAGCGCCTGGACTAGCGGAGTACGCCGCGATGGAGCCCCGGTTATTTGATGCACACTGCCATCTTGATTTAATGGCTCACCCGGACGCCGTTGCCGATGAGGCGACGGCGCTGGGCTTGGGTCTATTTGATTGCGGCGTCGATCCACGCGACTTTTCGGTCGCAAACGAGCGCGCCCGTCGCCAACCAGGCATCATCGCCGGCATTGGGCTTCACCCCTGGTGGCTCGCCGACGGCCGCTGTGGTCCTACCGAAGTCGATCTACTTTGCGAAGTTGCTGCCCAAGAGCGCCACATCGGCGAAATCGGACTCGACTTTTCCGCGCGCTTTGCAGGAAGCGAGCCGCTACAAATACAGGCACTTGACCGGCTCTGCGATGCGCTCGTGCAGTATCCTCTTGTCGGGCGTGTGATATCAATTCACGCCGTTCGTTCGGCAGGAGCCGTACTGGACGTCCTCGAATCGAATGGACTACTCATCCCAAACCCCGACTCCCCCGTTATCATCTTCCACTGGTTTAGCGGTACTTCGGACGAACTCGTCCGCGCGCGTAATGCGGGCTGTTATTTTTCCGTCAACGAACGCATGCTCGCGTCTAAACGTGGACGCGAATACGTACGACAGATTCCACTCGACCGTTTACTGCTCGAGACCGATACACCGGCCGAACCAAACACAGAAACAAGCGCGCAGTCGCTCATCAGATCGCTCGCAAGGACCTCAAAACGCATCGCCTCACTCAAAAACTGTGACGCAAAGCACATCGAGTCGGCAGTTTTAGCAAATGCGCGCTCTGTTTTTAGCCTTCGCTAACCCCTGTGGTCAAAAAATGTCAAATATGAGTACTGTTACCGAAACGGATACATTACTTTGAGCTTTCCGATCACCAGAATGATCTACGATTGTCCATTAACTAACACTTTTACAGTCATTCCTCCTACATTTTCGCAAGTTTAAACCCCTCCAAACGCTTAAATCACGTCTGAAGGGGTCAATTATGCTGCGACTAAATTAGTCACAGTACTCATATTTGGCATTTTTTGACCACCGAGTCACAGGGAGGCGCCAATGCGCC
>USMH01000093.1 GCA_900555745.1 uncultured Collinsella sp. | reverse complement strand
CAGCTAACCCCATCCCCTCCTAAGTTGCGGTGAAATACAGACTGATTTATGCCTTTAAAGGCCTCAACAGTCCGCATTTCACCGCAACTTATTGAAGGTGGACCGCGAACGATTTCGCTATCGGGATTCGGCGTAGGGTTTTGTTGTCGGAATGCCGTAACCGCGCATCATGGCACCGAACGATTCTACGTCGTAGGTGTCCGAGAGTTTGAAATGAATGATGTTGTGGCCCATGGCGCGAAGGTTCGCGTCGCGCATGAGGGCCGCTCGATACGTTTTTGCCGCCGCCTGCTCGGGATCATTTTGAGCCTCGTCTTCAAACTTGCCTAGCCCATGCAGCTCTGCCAGCGTCCATGAGCCGTCTGACATCTGCCAGCCATAATCTGCTAGATAATAGCCAGCGTTTCCCGGTCGCGTTATCTCAACTTGAAGCTCGGGCGCGACAACCCCAGCGAGAATCATCGCTGCTCTCGCCTCAGACTCGCCGCCATTGTCTGACCTGCCGTCCATATACTCAAAAACGTCAAAAGCACGCGCGATGCCATGCAACCCTCGGCAATTTGCCTGCGCATATGCTCGCAGCTCTTCGCGTTCGACATCGTACTCACGGGCCAAGCCATCGACATAGCCCAGCGCATAGCGAAAGGCGCTCGTTCGGGCGATATCAACAACCGTTCGACATGGATCCGTCAGTGTAAACAGACCTAGCCGCCACACTTCGCCCGCCCGCCAGCGTTTGTATTCAACGAACTCATACGTATCACGCCTTGTAGACCGTGGCAGCAGTACTTGCACTTTATCCAGAAGCGTATACGCCGAGCCGATGCCGTAGAGCAGCGCTGCTGTCGATCCGCAAAACACAGCATCCGGTTCAACGACCGCAATAGCGGATGCCAGCTGAAAGATGCGATCTTCAACCCCAAGATTATTCCAATAGACCGGATCCGCATACACGTGGTTGTAAAGACGAAGCATGAGCTCTTCCTGCATAAGCTCACGCGCACGGCGTTCATCCCAAGGATCAATTGTTATAAGCAGCTGTCCATCTTGATGAATTCCAACGGCCGAGAATAGCATCCTTGCATATGACTGCGGAAAATGTTTGCCTTTATCGAGCATGGCCAACCCCATAACCATCACGGCGGAGAGAATACCATTACGCTATCGCATGCTTCCGTCCGCAGGCCTTGCCAAAAGCTGACCAAAAGCTTGACGCCGCAGGTCAGAGCTTCAAATAATATTTCCACTCTCGGTAGACGGTCGCTACGACCCTCCCAACGGCATCAAAATCCAACCTTACAAATAGTTGCGGTGAAATACGGACTACATGGGCCATAAAAGCCGAAAAACAGTCCGTATTTCACCGCAACTTAGGAGGGGATGTGGGGTCCCCGGCATGTATATGAAAACGGCTCTGGCACCAAATGGAACCAGAGCCGTTAAAGATACCCTATGGAGCGGGCGACGGGAATCGAACCCGCGTCATCAGCTTGGAAGGCTGGGGTTCTACCATTGAACTACGCCCGCAAGATATGGTCGGGACGACAGGATTTGAACCTGCGACATCCTGCTCCCAAAGCAGGCGCGCTACCAAACTGCGCCACGTCCCGAAGGTGTTGAGCAGCTAAGGCATAAACCTTGCGTGTCCCAAAGCGAAGGAAATTATAGGGGAGACTTCCCGCCTGTGCAAGCGACGATACCCTAGCTCCTCAAATGTGTGACAAACTGGCTATGAACCAGACCGATCACAAACGCCGCCACAGCAACCGGTGCCCACGCAGCACCGATATCTGCCAGCGGCAACGCATCGAACGGCAGCCACGCACCAGTAAAGAACGCGTCGCGGACCGAGGTGATCACGCTCTGCACCGCGACCACGCCGCCGACCCAAACCCAAACCTGCGGATGCGCGTCGCAAAAGCCGTGCATCAGGCCCATAAGCACCAGCACAATGGCAACGGGATACAGGGCATTGAGCATAGGCACCGAGAACATAAGGATCACGTCGAGGCCCACGTTGGAGAGCACGCACGAAAACGCCGCGAACACAAAGGCAAGCATCGCAAAGGGGCGGCGCATGGCCTCCTCGGAAGCCTCCGCTCCCCCTTCAACCACATACGTCTCGCAGAAGTACCGCGAGCAGCAGCTAATAAGACCGATGCACACGTTCATGCAGGCGAGGAAAAAGATCGCAAAGACCACGACCGTGCCGACAAGGCCAAAGTGCATGGAGGCAGAGCGGGCAAGGATGGCGGCGCCATTGGTGGCATCGGGCATAACCGTGCCGAGCTGCATGCCGGCAAGCGCCAGGCCACAGTAGATGATGGCCATGAGCACGCCGGCGATCACACCGGAGCGCGAGATCTCAAAGGCCACGCGCTTATCGTCGGTAACGCCCAGCTCATGGATGGTCTCGGCGATGATAATGCCAAAGGCGAGCGACGCGAGCAAGTCCATGGTCTGGTAGCCGGTCAAAAAGCCCTGCACGGCAGCACCGGCATTGTAGGGAGCCTGCGGCGCGGCAGCGGGACCCAGCGGCGAGATCACGGCAGCGCCCACGACCAGCACGATGAGCGCGATGAGCGCGGGGCCCGTAATACGACCGAGCACGCGTGTGATAACGCCCGGGCGCAGCGTGAGTGCAAACGCGACGACAAAGAAACCGACGGCAAACACCAGGCGAGCCGTGCCAAGCGAGACGCCCTGAGGCAGCAAGGGCACCAGCATCTCGAAGGCCGTGGAGCTCGTACGCGGAATGGCCAGGCACGGGCCGATAGCCAGATACACCGCCGCAACAAAGAACTCACCGAACTTGGGGTGCACGCGGCCGGCAAGCTCGCGCGCCGTTCCAGCAAGCGCCACAGCGATAAAGCCCATGACGGGCAGGCCGATGGCGGCGATGAGAAAGCCGAGCATGGCGACCGGCGTGGCTGAACCTGCTTGCAGCGCCAGCAGCGGCGGAATGATAAGGTTGCCGGCGCCAAAGAGCATCGAGAACAGGGCGATGCCGACGGTGACGACATGGTCGGAGCGCAGACTGCGCGGGGCGGATGAAGCCATGAGAGCACCTTTCGAATCGAAACAAAAACGGGACGGGCAAAAGACCCGTCCCGCAAGTATATACGCTCTAGCAGCTTTAGCAGGCTAAATCGCACAGAGCATCGATAGCCGTGTCGACTTCCTCGTCCGTGTTGAAATACCCAAACGAGAAGCGAACGACACCCTGACGCTCGGTCCCGAGCGCGCGGTGCATGAGCGGAGCGCAATGGGCACCGGGGCGCGTCGCAATCCCCCACCCTTGCATGAGCGCATCCGAGATCTCAGCAGAGTCGATATCGCCCACGTTGAGCGACACAATCGCAGAGCGCGTCGGCTGGTCAAACGCACCGTAGAGCTTAATCCCCGGAATCTCGCGCACGCCAGCGAGAAAGCGCTCAGCCAGCGCTCGCTCATGCGCCGCGATCGCCTCGACCCCGCCTTGCGCCTCGATAAAGTCGAGACCGGCAGAAAGGCCCGCGATGCCGTGACCGTTGAGCGTGCCCGCCTCAAGGCGAGTGGGCCACTCAAGCGGCTGCAGTGCATCGAAGCTGTGCACGCCCGTGCCGCCCATGGCCCAAGGGGCCACGTCAATGCCCTCTGCCACGGCCAGGCCGCCGGTCCCCTGCGGACCCATGAGCCCCTTGTGGCCGGTAAAGCACACGACGTCGAGGCCCATGGCATCCATGTCAATCTTCGCCGTGCCGGCAGACTGCGAGGCATCGACGATCACAAGCGCACCGGCCGCATGCGCGATGGCAGCCACGCGCGCAATGTCGACCGCGTTGCCGGTCACATTGGAGGCGTGCGTCACCACCACGGCACGCGTACCTGGCGTGACCAGCCGCTCGAATTCGTCGTAGTCGAGCACGCCGTTTGCGTCGCAGCCCGTATGTTCAACCGTCACACCCTGCTCCGTCGCCAAGCGATTGAGCGGACGTAGTACCGAGTTGTGCTCAAGCACCGTCGTGACCACGCGGTCGCCGGGACGCACCACGCCATTGATGGCGGTGTTGAGCGCCGCCGTGGAGTTGGGCGTAAAGCACACATGGTCCGCCCTCGGGCAACCCAAAAGGCGCGCGAGCTTGGCACGGCAGACATGAATCGTACGAGCGGCATCGAGGGCACCCGACGTGGCGCCGCGCCCGGCATTGCCGAGCGAGCACATCGCCTGCGTCACGGCATCGATGACCGTCTGCGGCTTGTGCATGGTCGTCGCCGCGTTATCCAGGTAGATCATCGCACGACCTCCCACATATCAATCACGGTAAAGCCCTCGGTAGGAACGCCCGCCGCGGCAAGCTCGCCGCGCAGCAGTTCCTCATCGGCAGGCAGCGCCTTCCACGCCAGACCGCAGCCAGCAGCGACCTCCCCGGGTACGGGAATCGTTCGCCCGGGAAGGCCGCGAGCGACGCACAGGGACTCGCAACCCATGGCGGCCGCCGTGGTGGGAAACGTGATGACAAGCGCCGGGCGCTTCTCCCTCATGGCAACTCCAACCAATACGCTACGGACGCACGACGCGCACGGCCTGCTCCATCTTCTCCACGATCACGTACATGTTGGTGACCTCGCCCACCGCGAGCTGGTCTTTAATGCCATAGTGGTCGAGGCAGGTACCGCAGGTGAGAATCTCGACACCCTGCTCCGCCAGGCCCTTCAGGTCATCGAGCACCGGCGAGCCCTCGACGGTGAGCTTGGCACCGCCGTTGTAGAACAGCATGGTCGCGGGCAACTCCTCCTGCTGCGTCACGGCAAAGATAAACGCCTTCATGAGCTTGTGGCCCAGCTCGTCGTCGCCACGGCCCATGCAATCGGTGTAGACGGAAATGACGAGTTTGCCCTTGCCGGCGCTGGCATCACAGAAGGCAGCGCCATCCTGCTCGGGATCGGCCACGGCAACGGCGCCAGAGGTCGCCGCGGTCACGTGCCACTCGGCGTCAGAAACCTTCTCGACCGAGGCCGTGCAGCCCTT
>USMH01000092.1 GCA_900555745.1 uncultured Collinsella sp. | reverse complement strand
CGTTCTTGCAGTCGAAGGCGCGCAGCGGGTTAAGCTCGGCGCGCTCGCGGCACTCGTCGCACATCTCGTCTGCGTGATCGAGGATAAACTGCTTAACCTGCTCGCGGTAAGCCGGACGGCACTGGGCGTCACCCATCGAGTTGATGAGCAGACGAAGCTTGGAAAGATCGAAGCCCAGGCGCTTGTAGAACTCCATGAGCATGATGATGCACTCGGCGTCTGCCGCCGGATCGGGAGCGCCGAGCCACTCGATGCCCACCTGGTGGAACTGGCGCAGGCGGCCCTTCTGGGGACGCTCGCCGCGGAACATGGCCTCGGCGTAGTACGCCTTAAACGGCGTGGAGCCCTGGGGCACCAGATTGTTCTCGACGACGGCGCGCACCACGCCGGCCGTGCCCTCGGGGCGAAGTGCCAGGCGCTGCTTGGGCTTGAGTTTGGTGTCGGTGCCCTCGGTAAAGACGCGCTCCAGGTTGGCACCGCTGAACACGCGGAACATTTCCTTGCGCACGACGTCGGTCGACTGGCCGATGCCGTGGACAAACACGTCCACTTGTTCGATCGCGGGCGTCTCGATGGGCTTAAAACCAAACGGCTCGAACACGCCGGCCGCAATCTGCTGCATCTTTTGCCAGGCGCGCATCTCGGCGCCGATAAGGTCGCGGGTTCCCTCCGCCTTCTGTGCCTGCATGGGCAAACACCTTTCTTTTGTATCGCGTCATAGGTAACGGTCATTATACGGCACAAAGCAGCAACGCGGCGGCGCGTCTGACCGAACGAGGGTATGGGGACTCGTTCGGCCAGACGCGCCGCCGCTGTTTGTGATCCGTTTTCCTCCGTCCCCTTCGGATCACGTGATCTGTTGGGGACGGAGGAAAAGGGACCATTTCGTAGGCCCGTGGCCGCCTTGGAAACCGAATGATGGTACGAGCATCCATTCGGCTTCCAAGGCGGCCACGGACAGAACAGGGCAAACAGAAAAGAGCGACGGACGTCTACTCCCCCGCCACGCTCGCGCGCAGCTTGGCGGCGATGGGCTCGGACGCCAGCAGGAACACGAGCATGACCACGGAGCACGCCAGGCACACGATCCAGGTGCTCGCAAAGGAGCCCGTGGCATCGAACAGCACGCCCGAGACAATGGCACCTACGGTGCCGCCGACCATCTCGAGCGAGGTGATGGTTCCCGTGACCTTGCCAAGGTCGGCCATGCCAAACTGCTTGGAAGCCGCGATCGTGGGCGTGATGGTGCCCATGCACGTTCCGATACCAAAGCTCACAGCGGCGACTATAGGACCGAGGTCCGTCGTCGGGAAGCACAGCGCCACGCAGGCGATAATGCACGCAACGGAGCCAAAGATATTGCCAAAGCGCAGGCCAAAGCGGTCATAGATCGCACCGAGCGAAATTTTGGCGATAACGACGGTGACCATATAGGCCGAAAGCACGGTACCCGCCCACATGGGATCGTGGCCGCCCGTGACGATCTTGGCACCGTTGACGGTAACACTCGTCATGTTGGTAACCTGGTTGGGCAGGATGGCGCCATTGACCAAGCCCATAAAGAGGAAGGCAACGACAAGCAGCCAAAACGCCGGGCTCTTCTTGATACGAGACCAGCCGACGCTAACCTCGGGCGCCATATGCTCGTCCTTGTCGCCAACCGTCGAGACAGACGGATCGCCCGGGTTCTCGCCGAGCGGCTTGAGGCCGATCTCGGAAGGCTTGGTGCGGAAGGAATAGGCCGTGATGGGCAGTGCCGCCACAATGCAGACGGCAGCGAGTACCAGGAACGCAGAGCGCCAGCCCACACTCACGATAAGCGAGCTCACGATCGGCGAGAGAATGGCTCCGCCAAAGCCCGAACCCGAAAGTGCGATGGAAATGGCAAGGCCTCGCTTGGCGGTAAACCAGTTGGCGGTCACCAGGCTAATGAGCAGACGGGTCGAGGCCACAGCGAAGCAGCCCGAAACGGCAAAGAGCACGTAGACCTGCCACAGCTCACCCACAAAGCTCATGCCAGCAAGCACTGCCGAGGTAGCGATAACGGTGAGCGAGCCCAATACGCGGCCACTCACCTTATCGGCAACATGACCGATAACGAGCGAACCCACGACACTCACCACGGTGGAGATGGCATTGGAGACGTTGTACTGCGCAAGGGAAATACCCAGGTTGCTGACGATCAGCGGCTGGAACAGGCTCATGCAGTTGACGAAAATCGTGTAACACGTGGCCATGATCACGAAGCCGGAGGCCACCACGAGCCAGCCGGGGAAGAATTTATGCTGCTGGGACATACTGTTCCTTTTAAACAAACGAATAGCAAGATTGGGTGCTACCGGTGGTCGGCGATATAGCCCAAAGCGACGGCGGTATAGGCCGCGGCGCCGAGCGGCAGCTCGGCATCGCTAAAGCGTGCCTTGGGATGGTGTTGGGCAAAGTGCTCGTCCGTATCGGTCACAGCTGCGCCCACGGTAAAGTACGCACTCGGGATCTCGCTCGAGATCAGCGCGAAGTCCTCGCTCGCCATGGCATGGAAAAGCGGCAAGAAAGCCGTCTTGGGCAGCACTGCGCCCACGTAGCCAAGCGACGCCTGAGTCATATCGCTGTCGAGTACAAGCGGCGGAACATCCGAAAGCGTCTCGATGGTCGCCGGCGTACGATAGGTCGTAGCAACGCCGTTAACGACCTCCGCGATGCGGGTCTTTAGGTGAGCCATGAGCTCAACATCAAAGCCGCGCAGCGTTCCCTCGAGCACGCAGGTGTCGGGGATGACGTTGGCCGCCAAGCCGCCGGCGAACTTACCAACGGTAAGTGCGACTTCCTTGGCCGCCGGCACCTCGCGGGAGATAAGCTCCTGGAGCGCTAGGTGCACGTGGACGCCGGCCGTGATGGGGTCGATGCAGATCTCGGGGCTGGAACCGTGGCCGCCCTTGCCCTGGAGCGTGATGCGGAAACCGTACACGCCCGAGAGCGCCGGGCTGCCGTAGAGCACCAGGCCAAGCGGCGACTGGCTGTTGACATGCATGGCAAAGGCCGCCTGAGGGCGCGGGTTCTCGAGCAAGCCGTCGGCGATGGCAGCGCGTGCTCCCTCAAAGGTCTCCTCGCCCGGCTGGAACAGCAACTTGACGGTAGCGTTGGCCTCCACAAGCTCGGCCTCGCGGGCCTTGAGCAAACGGGCCGCGCCGAGCAGCGCCGTCGCATGCATATCGTGGCCACAAGCGTGCATGCAGCCGTTGGTAGAGGCGAAAGGCTCGCCCGACTCTTCGGCAACGGGCAGGGCATCCATGTCGCCTCGGAGCATGACGACCGTTCCGGCCTGCTCGTCCTTGCACGTGCCATTGCCCTGAGCGGCCGCGGCCGCACCGGCACCGATCAGGCCAACGACGCAGGAACCGTCGACGAGCGTAGTATGGGGGATGTCCATCTCGTCCAGACGTGCCTGGATATAGGCAGACGTCTGCGGAAGATTGTTACCGAGCTCGGGCATCTGGTGTAGATCGTGTCGCCACGCAGCGAGCTCGTCTGCAAAAGCCTGAGCTTCTGCGACAAGACCGTCACCGATAGCGGTCTGCGCCGTTGTGGTAGCCTGAGGCGCTGGTTGCGGTTGAAAATCGGACAGTGCTGGTGCCATAGATGCCCTCCAGTAACGTTTTTGCAGCAAGCACTTTGATAGCGTAAAGTGCAAGGTACTACTTTAAGGGCGACGCATAAAAAATGCCGCCCCGGGAGGCGGCGCAACAAATTGTTTACAATTGCGGGCGCGGCTTTCGACGCAAAAAATCGAAATGCGTCTCGCTCAAGATAATCGAAAGAAAGATGAGCGCGAAGCCGGCGAGCAGGCGCGAGGTGAGCGCCTCCCCCATCAGCAGCACCGAGAACAGCACACCCGAAGGCGACTCCATCGAAAGGAGCAGCGAGCCCGTCGAGGCCGGGACATGCGCCAGGCCGACGTTTTGGATGAGCAGAGCCACACATGTGCAGCCCACCGAGAGAAACGCCATCACACTGATAAAGCTCGGCGTCCACACGGACAGAGGCGCTTGGGTCTCGAATAGCAGCGACGTTGCCAGGCTCAGCACGCCGTTGCCCACAAACATCCAAAACGTGATGACGTTGATGTCCATTTTGCGACCGTACTTGGCAGTCACCGCCATCTGGATGGCGAAAAAGACCGCACCCGCCAGCGTAATGACATCACCGATGTTGAATTCAACGCTATCGAGCGCCACCAAGCCAATGCCCGCCAAGCACAGCAGCGCCGCGCCCAGGTTATAGCGGGTGAGTTTTTCGCCGCTCAGAAAATAGCTCGCGAACGGCACAACGATGCAATACGTGCCCGTCAAAAAAGCACTCTTGCCCGCCGTGGTGTGCGCCAGACCGACTGTCTGCAGGGCGTAGGCGGCCCACATAAGTGCGCCCATGCCAAGTCCGACGATAAGGTTGCGGGCGTTGAGGTGCGCGATGATGCGCTTGTGGAAGATGAAAAACATGACCAACGCCGCAGGCAGAAAGCGCACGTAGAGCAGTTCGAACACCGGAATGGTGTCGAGCGCGTCCTTCATGGTCGTAAAGGAGTAGCCCCAGACGACTGCCACCGAAAGCAGCAGGACTTTCCAGAACAGCGGCGAGCGAGCGCCGGCGCCGCGGGAGGTGCCGCCCGCGCCCAGGTCCTCGCGAGCAACAGGGCTATCGGGCATCATTTCGATATTGTCAGTGGCATGCTGGGCCATAGGGCATCCTCGCGCTCAATCTGGGCGTGGTGTCCGCACGCGCATGGCTGCGTGCCGCCTCATGGTCAAATAAAAGCAGGGCGCACCGGACCCCCGGCACGCCCCGCTACTGTAGCAACAACCAAGCAGCCCACGCAATCCAGCCAGCTAAAGTACCGACTTGAATAACCTCGATGTTCCGTCAACATCAGCGAAAACGGCCCCAAGCGAGCAAGGTGTCGTGAAATGAAAGGGCGCTGACCCTCTGGTCGCGCCCTTGAAATTGAACGTCAGATTGC
>USMH01000091.1 GCA_900555745.1 uncultured Collinsella sp. | reverse complement strand
ACGGAGGTGTTTGAGATGGCAAACGGATTGCTTTTGCGGCTTCGCGAGCGTGAGCTCAGCGCGAGCCCGGCGGAACGCAATGTCATCGCATATGTAAGCGCTCATCCGCACGAGGTGGTCGGGCTGTCCGTCCGCGGTCTTGCCGATGTCACGTTCTCCTCGCCCTCGAGCATTTTGCGCTTTTGCAAGCGTTTGGGTTTTGCGGGCTACAAGGAGTTCCAGCGCGAACTGATTGCCGAGCTGGCGCTCTTAGGTGACAAGAAAGACGTAGCCCTCGAGGACATCTCCATGGATGACAGCGTCGAACGTATCGTGGGGAAGGTGATGAAAAGCAACGTGCGCACGATCGAGGCGACGGCGCGAACGCTCGATTACACCGTCTTGGAGCGATGCGCGGCCCGTCTTAAGCGGGCACGCGCGGTCAATCTGTTCGGTATTGGTGCCTCTCGTTTGGTCGCGCACGACCTGGCGCAAAAGCTCATGCGTGTCGACAAAGAGTGCCATCTGTACGACGACTGGCATGATCAGCTCTTATGTGCCAAGAACATGCATGAGGGCGATATGGCAATCGCCTTTAGCTACTCGGGCTTGACGCAAGAGGTGCTGGACTGCACCGCCGAGGCTCAACGTCACAACTGTCCCGTTGTGGCCGTTACCAAAGTAGATGGATCATCCAAGCTTGCCACCATGGCCGATGCCGTGCTCGGCGTTGCTGCGAGTGAACCCTTGGTCCGCAGCGGTGCCATGGCTTCGCGTATGGCCCAGCTTATGGTTGTCGATGCCCTTTACGCTGCTTACGTTGCCAGCGACTACGAACGGGCGACGCATGTCATTAAGCAAAACTACATCGAGAAACAGGAAAGATGAGGTGAATGAAATGCTCGATTTAACAAAATTCACGACCGAACAGCGTAATCAAAGGTCAATGGACCTCGATACGATGACATCGCTGCAAATCGTCACGACGATGAACGATGAGGATCTTCGTGCCGTCCAGTCGGTCACGAAAGTGTTGCCCCAGGTTGCCACAGCAATCGACTGGGCTGCTGAGGCACTCGAGCGCGGCGGGCGCGTCTTTTACATGGGCGCAGGCACCAGCGGTCGTCTGGGCGTACTCGACGCTTCGGAGTGTCCGCCCACGTTTGGCGTGTCACCCGATCTGATTGTCGGGCTCATTGCCGGAGGCGAGACGGCGTTTATCAAGGCTGTCGAAGGTGCCGAAGACAGCGATGAGCTTGGCGCGAACGACCTGCGAGAGCGTGGACTCTCGGACAAGGATCTTGTCGTTGGCCTGGCGGCAAGCGGCCGTACTCCTTATGTGGTGGGCGGCCTTGCGTACGCCAAGGCAACTGGGTGCAAGACCATTGCAATTGCCTGCAACCAAGGGTCGAAGATCGGGGAGAGCGCAGATCTTGCCATTGAGCCCGTGCCCGGTCCCGAGGTGCTGACCGGCTCAACGAGGCTCAAGGCGGGAACGGTTCAAAAGCTCATTCTCAACATGATTTCGACCGGTGCCATGGTCAAGATCGGCAAGGTATACCAAAACCTGATGGTCGATGTGCAGCAGACGAACGAGAAGTTGGTGGTGCGCGGCCAGAACATCGTGATGGAGGCGACCGGCTGCACGCGCGAGCGCGCCGTTCAGGCGCTTGCAGATGCCGGCGGCCATGTAAAAACCGCTATTGTCTCGGTACTGTTGGACTGCGATGCCGAGCAGGCTACGGTAGCTCTTGAGCGGGCGCGAGGCCATGTCCGTGCTGCGGTGAGTGGCCATGAGAAGAGCAATGCCGACGCCCAATAGGTGCGCGGCGTGAGCTGATATGACATCCAGACGAGATACCCAATACAAGGAGGAGTTATGACGAACAAAGAGCTGGCTCAAAAGCTGCTGGACCTTTTGGGCGGTAAAGACAACGTGCTGGCAAACGCGGCGTGCATGACGCGCCTGCGCGTGACCGTCAAAGACGCGGGCAACGTCGACACGGAGGGCATTAAGGCACTCGACGGCGTGATGGGCCTGGTCGAGGACGACACGATGCAGATCGTGCTGGGTCCGGGCAAGGTGAATAAGGTGCTCGAGGAGTTCTCCAAGCTCACTGGCCTTGCGAAAGGCGTTGCCGACGAGAGCGTGGTTGACGCTGCGGCCACAAACAAGGCCGCGCAGAAGGCCAAGTACGAGTCTAAGCCGGTTCAGGCCTTCCTCGAGAAGATTTCCAATGTCTTCGTCGCCCTGCTTCCCGGCATCATTGCGGCTGGCCTCATCAACGGTATCTGCAACGTCATTAACGTTTCGACGGCAGGCGCGCTTGCAGGCGAGTGGTGGTACCAGGGCATTCGTTCCATGGGCTGGGCCCTGTTTGCCTATCTGCCCATCTTGGTGGGCTATAACGCGGCGCGTGAGTTTGGTGGCTCCGCTGCGCTGGGCGGCATCGCCGGTATGATGTGTATCGCCAACAGTGCCATGCCCCTGCTTGCGCCCGGCGCGGCTGATCCTGCCGCTGCCATTCTGCTGCCGCTCACCAATGCGCAGTACAACCCCGCAGCGGGCGGCATGATCGCGGCTCTCATCGCTGGCGCATTTTTTGCCTGGATGGAGCGTCAGATTCGCAAGGTTATGCCCAACGCACTCGACACGTTCTTGTCTCCGCTGCTGGTGCTCATCATCGGCGCCTTTGCTCTGATGCTCGTCATCCAGCCGGTTGGCGCATGGCTGACGACTGCCATCTTTAGCGTTTTGACCTTTATCTTCGAGAAACTGGGCGTCCTAGGCGGCTATATCCTGTCGGCAGGCTTCTTGCCGCTGGTTTCCGTCGGCCTGCATCAGGCGCTCACGCCGATCCACGCTATGCTCAACGATCCCGACGGCGCTACCAAGGGTATCAATTACCTGCTTCCCATCCTTATGATGGCTGGCGGCGGCCAGGTCGGTGCCGGTTTGGCGCTGTACTTTAAGACCAAGAACGCCAAGCTCAAGAAGTACGTCGCAGAGTCCATTCCCGTTGGAATCCTGGGTGTGGGCGAGCCTCTGATGTATGCTGTTACGCTGCCGCTCGTTCGTCCGTTTGTGACGGCCTGCCTGGGTGCCGGATTTGGCGGCGCGCTCGCGGCGCTGCTTCACATCGGCACGGTTTCTCAGGGCGTTTCCGGTCTGTTTGGCCTGCTGATCGTCGTTCCTGGCCAGCAGCTCGGCTACGTTGCCGCTATGCTGCTTGCCTATGCCGCCGGCTTTGTCCTGACGTGGTTCTTCGGTGTCGACGAGCAGAAGATCAACGAGTTCTTTGGCGAGTAGTTTGATATCGCGAGCCGTGTTGCTCGGGGTTCGCGGCGCGCGGCAGATTTCTTGATGTTATGGTTGTGCCGGCGGGGCTAGCTGCTCCGCCGGCCTTTTTTAAAGGAGCGTTGAAGCGTGAAAACGGGTATTTCGATTTATCTTTCCAGCCCTCTGCAGGATATTGAGCGGACGATTGAACATGGTGCCGCGGCGGGTGCGCGCTATGCGTTCACCTCGCTGCATATTCCCGAGGATGGGGGAGCGGCGTATGCCGATAAGGTCCGTCATGTGCTGTCGCTGCTTTCCGCCCGCGGCATTGCGCTCATTGCCGATGTGGGGCCTCGCACGTGCGATTTGCTCGGGCTTGAGCGCATCGAGGACCTGCGCGATCTGGGGTTGGAATACCTTCGTTTGGACTATGGCTTTAGCGCCCAGCGGGTCGCGGAGCTGTCCGGTGTATTTCACATTGTGGTCAATGCATCGACGGTGAGTTCTGATGAAATCGCATCGTGGCGTGAGGCCGGTGCCGATGTGACTCGTTTTGCCGCCTGCCACAATTTTTACCCCAAGCCTTATACCGGTTTAGCTCTGGAGGACATTGCTCGGGTGAATCTTCGTCTTGCGGCGCTTGGATTCGAAATCATGGCTTTTGTGCCGGGTGATGCTAACGTTCGCGGGCCGGTATTCGAGGGACTGCCGACGGTCGAGGCGCAGCGCGGTCGCGCGTCAAAGGTTGCTCTCAATATGCTTGAGCTTGCACATGGCGCCGATTGCGACATTGTGTTGGTCGGCGACCCCGATCTATCCGATGCGGGCTGGGCGCAGTTTGCTCAAGTTTCCGCCGGATACGTGGACCTGCAATGCGAGCTTGAGCCCGGTTATGCCTATGTGCGCGGGCAGATTCATCACGACCGGCCCGACTCGAGCGTCCTCATCTTTAGGTCTCAGGAGTCACGTACGACGCTTAAGCCGGATTCCGTGCCGACGGATGCCGGAGCCGGCCTGCCGCGAAAGGCGGGGTCGATTGCTGTGAGCAATAGCGGATATGGGCGCTACGAAGGCGAGCTTGAGATTGCGCGGGTCGATCTTCCCGGTGACGAGCGCATGAACGTTGCGGGCCATATCACGCCCGAAGCAATGGAACTGCTACCGTTTATCAAGCGCGGATTCGGGGTACGGTTCGTTTAACGTGTGACCCGCGGGCTACAATTGGCCCATCATACGAAGGCGCCTCGTGTGGCGTGTGCCTGCGTTGGCCGATCTATATTCGGAGGATTCCCATGACCGTACTGTTTGTTGAATATCCCAAGTGCTCGACCTGTAAGAAGGCCAAGGCATGGCTGGACGAACATGGGGTTGAGTATATCGACCGCGATATCGTTTTGGACAATCCCACGGCTGATGAGCTTGCGACCTGGATTGCTCGTTCGGGGCTGCCGGTGCGGCGTTTCTTTAATTCGTCGGGCATGAAATATCGAGAGCTGGGCCTGAAGGCGCGTCTGGACGCGGGCATGACGGATCGGGAGTGCTACGAGCTGCTGGCGACCGACGGCATGCTGGTCAAGCGTCCGCTGCTGGTGGGCGACGACTTTGCGATTCCCGGCTTTAGGGAATCGGCTTGGGCCGAGGCGTTGCTGTAGCGGCTGCGGAAAGTGCGACCCGTTTTGAGTGCTCAGGGTGGGACGCACTTTCCGCCGGCGGGCCTGCCCCGGTCAGTCCGCCAGCTGCGCCCATTCGTGCGGATCGTAGACCTTTACGTGCTTGTTGGGCTTGCCGCTCCAGTACTCCTCGTCCATAAAGGGCAGATATGCCTGAA
>USMH01000090.1 GCA_900555745.1 uncultured Collinsella sp. | reverse complement strand
CAGTTTGGCGGCAAGCTGTATTTGGAGTTTGGCGGCAAGCTGTTTGACGACTATCACGCGAGCCGCGTGCTGCCGGGTTTTGAGCCGGACAGCAAGTTTCGCATGCTCAAGAGCATTGCCGACGACGTCGAGGTCATCATCGCCATTAACGCGAACCACATCGAGAAGAACAAGGCTCGCGGTGACCTGGGTATTACCTATGACGAGGACGTCTTGCGCCTGGTCGACCTGTTCCGCGGCAACGGTTTTGCTGTCGCGGCCGTGGTTATCACCCAGTACGCCGGCCAGCCCGCCGCCGATGTGTTCCGCAATCGCCTGAACGCGCTCGGCATTCCTGCCAAGCTGCACTATCCCATCGAGGGCTATCCGCACGACGTCGACCTGATCGTGTCCGACGACGGCTATGGCAAGAACGAGTTTGTCGAGACCACTCGTCCGCTCGTCGTCGTGACAGCGCCCGGCCCTGGCTCGGGCAAGCTCGCCACCTGCCTGTCTCAGCTCTATCACGAGCACAAGCACGGCACCGCCGCCGGCTACGCCAAGTTTGAGACTTTCCCGGTCTGGAATCTGCCCCTCACGCACCCAGTCAATATCGCCTATGAGGCCGCCACGGCCGACCTCGACGATGCCAACATCATCGATTCCTTCCACTTGGAGGCCTACAACAAGACCACGGTCAACTACAACCGTGACGTCGAGGCTTTCCCGGTGGTCCGTGCCCTGATGGAAAAGATCCTGGGCAAGAGCCCCTACCAGAGCCCCACCGACATGGGCGTCAACATGGTCGGTTTTGCCATCACCGATGACGATGCCTGCCGCGACGCTTCCAAGATGGAGATCGTCCGCCGCTACTTTACCGCGGTCGAAAATGTGCGCCGTACCGGCGTGGGCGATGAGCAAGTCGACCGTCTCAAGATCATTATGAAGAAGGCTGGTATCGACAAGAATTACTCGCCGGCACGCTCGGCCGCCCTTACCAGGGAGCAGCTGACGGGTGGCCCCGTAGGCGCCATGGTCATGCCCGACGGCTCCGTGGTGACCGGCAAGACTTCCACGCGCCTGGGCGCCGCGAGCTCGCTCATCATGAATGCACTTAAGCATGTCTCGGGCGTTGACCTTGAGCTCGAGGTCATTAGCGATGAGGCGATCGAGCCTATCAGCAAGCTCAAGACGCATTTCCTGGGTAGCAAGAACCCGCGCCTGCACACCGACGAGACGCTTATGGCGCTCTCGATCACCTCGGCAACGAGCGAGACGGCGGCCCGCGTCCTTTCGGGCCTGGAGCAGCTGCGTGGCTGCGATGCCTTCTTTAGCGTGATCATCTCGCCGACGGACGAGACGGTGCTGCGCAAGCTGGGCATCAACGTGTGCTGCGAGCCTAAGTTCGAGCGCCGTGGCTTCTTCCACCGCTAAGCCTGGATAAATTGGTCTGAAAGGGGCGCATCGGATATACATTCGGTGTGCCCCTTTTATCAACAAAGCTACCGTTTAACCTAAAATTAGGCCGTTTACCTGCCTATAAGCGATTTGGGCGGTATACAATAACCCTAATTGTTTCATCCTTTTGCGGGGATGCCGCATGATGGATGTTGCCGGCCATCATGGGGTGTGCCGGTCGCGCACGGTGCAAGTGATGCCCGTGCCCGGTTTGAGGAGGCTGCCATGGCTGGCAAGGGTCGTGCGAGTGTCAACGATATGAAGCGTGTCGAGGTGCAGGTGCTGATGGAGATTGCACAGCAGTCCGAAGACAACGGCGGATTTTATGGCTTTTCGCGAAAGACGCTTGCCGAGCGTGTGAGGGTGTCTCCGTATCGCGCCCGCGCGGCAATTGAACGCTTGGAATCCGAAGACATCATTGAGGTCGTCTCGCGCTACAGCGACGACGGCGGCCAGCTCGCAAATGGTATTTGTCTTACGGAGCGTGGCGAATGGTATCTAGAGGGCATCCGTGCCGGTATGCTCGTGCGGGACTTGATCAAGGACGAAGTCGCCGATCGATAACAGGGTGCATACATAGTGGAAACGACGCCGTCTGGGCAATCGGACGGCGTTTTGTTTCGAGATGGAGAAATGCGATTGCGCGTAAGAAAAAATGTGTGCGGCGCGCGTCGCGAGTATTAAAATGAAGACCCGTAAGATGTGTATGGACAACTTCTACGGGAAGCGCAGGTAACTCAATATGACCAAGCATGTGTTCGTGACCGGCGGCGTGGTTTCGTCTCTGGGCAAGGGTATTACCGCGGCCTCGCTGGGCCGTCTGCTCAAGTCGCGCGGCTACAAGGTAACGATGCAAAAGGCCGACCCGTATCTAAACGTCGACCCCGGCACCATGAGCCCGTTCCAGCATGGCGAGGTCTTTGTGACCGAGGACGGCTACGAGTCCGATCTGGACCTGGGCCACTACGAGCGCTTTATTGATGAGAACCTGACCCGCGATTCCAACTTTACGACCGGCGCCATCTATAAGAGCTTGATCGCCCGCGAGCGTCGCGGCGACTTTTTGGGCGGTACCGTGCAGGTGATTCCTCACGTCACCAATGCCATTAAGGACAAGTTCCGCCGCATCGAGGAGCAGACCGGCTCCGATGTAGTCATCACCGAGCTGGGCGGCACGATCGGCGACATCGAGTCCCAACCGTTTGTCGAGGCCATCCGTCAGTACCGCAAGGAGGCCGGCCCCGAGAACGTCTGCTACATCCACGTGTCGCTCGTTCCCTATATCGCCGCCGCCCACGAGGTCAAGACCAAGCCCACGCAGCATTCCGTCAAGGAGCTCCGCAGCTTTGGCATCCAGCCCGATATCATCGTGCTGCGCTCCGACCACCATATCGATGACGCTATCCGCGGAAAGATCGCAAGCTTCTGCGACGTCGACACCGATTGTGTCTTTACCAACGAGGACTGCGCGAGCATTTACGATGTTCCGCAGCTGCTTGCCGAGCAGGACTTTGACCTGCGCATTTGCGAGCGCCTGGGTCTGGACCCGCGTGAGCGCGACATGAGCGAGTGGAACGAGTTCCTGCGCAAACAGAATCACGCCAACCATCACGCCGACAAGGTGAAGATCGCTGTCGTGGGCAAGTACACGCAGCTGCCCGATGCGTACCTGTCGGTTATCGAGGCCCTGCACCATGCGGGCGTCTTCTACGATCGCCATGTGGACGTCCAGCTGGTCGACGGCGAGAGCCTCGACGAGCAGAATGTCTCCGAGGTTCTGGGCGACGCCTCGGGCATCCTGGTCCCCGGCGGCTTTGGCAAGCGCGCCCTGGAGGGCAAGATCCTCGCGGCCGAGTTTGCCCGTGAGCACAAGATTCCGTATCTGGGCATTTGCCTGGGTATGCAGGTGGCCGTGTGCGAGTTCGCCCGCAACGTCGTCGGCCTTGCCGGCGCCAGCTCCTCCGAGTTCGATCCGGACGGCCCGTTTAGCGTCATCGATCTGATGAGCTCGCAGGAGGACGTGACCGAGAAGGGCGGCACCATGCGCCTGGGCGCCTATCCGTGTAAGCTCGCCGCCGATACCCTTGCTCGCGAGGCATATGGCGAGGAGCTCGTCTACGAGCGTCACCGTCATCGCTTTGAGTTCAACAACGCCTTCCGTGACCAGCTCGAGGACGCCGGCTTGGTTATCTCGGGTCTGTCGCCCGACGAGCGCCTGGTCGAGATGGTCGAGCTGCCGCGCGACGTGCATCCGTGGTATGTGGCAACCCAGGCTCATCCCGAGTTCAAGAGCCGCCCGACCAACCCGCAGCCGCTGTTCCGCGAGTTCGTGCGCGCTTCGATCGGCCAGCACGAGGGTGTCGACCGTCTGCAGGTGACGCCCATGAACCTCGCTACGGACTAAGGGTGCCGGCGAATAAGGAACATACCGAAGCTACTCCCTCGTCGCTCGCCGTGGCGGCGGGGGAGTATCTCGATTACCTCGCGGTCGAGCGGGGTTTGGCGCGCAACACGATTGCGGCCTATCGTCGTGACCTGACGACGTACTGCGCCTATCTGGAGCGGGCGGGTATTGTGTCTTTTGAAGAGGTGACCCGTCAGGTCGTGGAGGGCTTTGTCGCCGACCGTCGCGATGGGGGCTATTCGGATGCCTCGGTGGAGCGTGCGCTTGCGGCCGTGAAGGGCCTGCATGCCTTTTTGGTGCGCGATGGGGCTGTGGCCCAAAATCCAACGGCGGCGTTGCGCCTGCCTAAAAAGGCTGAGCGTTTGCCGGAGTATCTATCGGTGGAGGATGTCTCGGCGCTGCTCGATCAAGACTTCCCCGAGGGCGAGATGGGCTTGCGCGACCATGCCATCTTGGAAGTGCTCTACGGATGCGGTTTGCGTGTGAGCGAGTTGGTGGGGCTCGATGTGGGCGATATCCATATCGACGATGGCTTTGTGCTCGTTCGTGGTAAGGGCTCGAAGGAACGCCTGTCCCCGCTGGTAGGAAGCGCGGCGCGAGCTCTGACGCTTTATGTAACTGAGGGGCGTTCTCGCTTGGCGGCCCATGCCCGCGGAACCGAGACCTCGGCGGTCTTTTTAAATAAGAACGGCCGCCGTCTGTCGCGCCAGGGCATCCATGCCATCTGTGAGCGCTACGGGCGCCAGGTGGGACTGGTGGGGCTCCATCCCCATACCTTGCGCCACTCCTTTGCCACCCACATGCTCGCGGGCGGTGCCGACCTGCGTGTGCTGCAGGAGATTTTGGGCCATGCCGATATTTCGACCACGCAGGTCTACACGCATGTCGACCGAACGCAACTGACCGAGGTCTATCTGGCGGCGCATCCGCTGGCACATCGCTAGCACCTCGCTGACCTGCATATTTATAAATATTAAAGGGGACGGGCCCCAGATTGCGAGACGCACTTTTGCGCGCATGGGCAATCTGGGGCCCGTCCCATTTTTCGCCAGACACCGACGCGGTGGTGGGCCGTGTGTGTCGTGGGTGGGGGAGTTTGGGGGCGATGTGAACGGCGTGTAAAGGGACGTAAAAATCGCCTCAAGGTCAACTTGAAGGTTGAGGTTCGCGGGCGTGGTTCTACAGGTGGCATCCCGCCGTTGCTGTAAACACAACATATTGTGTTTTCGAACATATGCTTGGGGGTGTTTTGCAATATATGGTGAGTGGAGTAGTGG
>USMH01000089.1 GCA_900555745.1 uncultured Collinsella sp. | reverse complement strand
TGCTGAGCTAAAACCTGCCAAAAAGGGACAGGTTTATTTTGGCAGGTTTTATCTGCGCAAACGTCAAAACCGCCGCTAAGGGACAGACGCCCTTGCGGCGGTTTTCGCATATTATGTCGATAATCCGATATTCAACCAGACATTCTGGCTAAGGACTAAGGAAACTGCCATGAAAAGACTCCCCGCCTTGCGTTAGCCGCCGCGTTGTTTGCCGGCGCGCTCGCAGGCATCCCAAGCCTCGCTTTCGCGGGGAACCTGCCCGCCGCTATTGACGGCTCCGTGGCCGTCATGCACACCAACGACATCCACGGCAGCTACAAGTACAGCTACAACGCAAGCAAGGGCACCGGCACTGTGGGCTTTGATGGACTGGCGGTTCTCTATAGCGCCCAAAACAGCGCCCCCGATCTTTTGCTCGATGCGGGCGACACCTTCCACGGGCAGTCCTTCGCCACCATGAGCGAGGGCAAGAGCATCGCCGAGCTCATGGACACCTTCTATGTAGACGGCTACGACGCGACCACGCCGGGCAACCACGACTGGAGCTACGGCGCGGACAAGCTCCGCACCATGACCGGCTACAGCACCACCGGCACGCCCTTCGCCATGCTCTGCGCGAACGCAAAGTCTACGAGCGGCGTATGGAGCTCGAGCATCACGAAGACGCTCGATCGCACCTGGGAGGATAGCGAGGATCACTCCACATTCGACTACAAAATCAAGGTCGGCGTCGTGGGTGCCATGGATGAGTCGCTGGGATCCTCGCTGCGCGCGGACCTGGTCGCGGGCACGTCGTTCTCGAGTGCCGCGAACGCCATCAATGCCGAGGCAGAGCAGCTGCGCAAGGAGGGCTGCGATGTTGTTGTGTGTATCGCGCACACGCTCGACGCCAAGACCTTTGCCACGCGACTCCGTGGCGTCGATGCCCTTATCGCAGGCCACGAGCACATCAACCTTAACGAGAAGGTAACGGGAGCCGACGGCAAGACAATCCACGTTGTCGAGGCGGGCAGTGCCTTTGCCGAGGTGGGACTGCTTTCCATTCCGTACAAATACGACACGAATGGCACCGAGACGACCGACGATGACACGGTCACGGTCCCTGCAGACGACAGCAACGAGAAGCTCTACACCGCCAAGAACGTCAACGACCTTTTGGCAGACCCCGACAAGGGCTCCGACTACCAAAGCCGCCTTGAAGCCGTCCGCAACAAGATCAAGCCGCTCGACGAGGACTTTGAAAACGAATCGAACAAGGTGCTCGGCACATCCACCACCAACTATTTCTACGGCGAGGACGCCGCAGGCACGCATGGTTGGGAAATGGTGCGCACCACCGATTTCCGTCCCAGCAAGGAGGGCGACACCACCAAGGCCCAGACCATCGGCCACGTGATTTGCGGCTCTTATCTTGCCCTGACGGGCGCGGACCTCGCTATCGAAAACGCCGGCGGCATCGCGGCGGCATCGCGGCGGGCAACGTGACCGCTGGCAACGTCATCGCCATCTCGCCCTACGGCAACACCGTGGAGACCTGGACCATGACCGGCGCGGACTTCCTCGCAGCGCTCGAGCACTCGCTACAAATCAGCGACGATTGCAACGACAGCTACGAGCTTCAGCAGGCTTATGTGGCGGCCGGTCACACCGAGCAGGAGGCGCAAGACAAGTACAAGTGGCGCGATGACTCTGGCAGCGTTCTCTCCTTTGGCGGCATCAACGTGACGATTGATTGGACGCAGCCCGAAGGCAAGCGCATTGTGAGTGCCACACTCACCAAAGACGGCAGCACGCTCGACCCCGCCAAGGCCTATACCGTCGCCACCAACAACTACATCATCACCAACACGACCGACTTCCCCACCTTCGCAAACGCCACCAAGCACACCGAGTGGGGTACCTGCGAGTCAGCGCTAAGGGCGTTGATCGGGCAGAACGGCTGGGAGAGCAAGATGGCCTCGCTCGCGGGCACCATCAGCTTTGGCTCCGCTGCCGTGGACCCCACGCCCACACCGGCCCCGACGCCTAAGCCCTCGCCTAAGACGGACACGACGACCACGAAGGTCATCACCAAGAAGACGACCGGTAAGCTCGCCGCAACGGGAGACCGCACGCTGGCAGTAGTTGGCGCGTGCCTTATCGGCGGCATCATCGTCATCATGCTCGGCATTATCTG
Organism: uncultured Collinsella sp.; assembly: GCA_900555745.1. Taxonomy (GTDB): domain Bacteria; phylum Actinomycetota; class Coriobacteriia; order Coriobacteriales; family Coriobacteriaceae; genus Collinsella. The sequence goes on along the minus strand of USMH01000089.1, from coordinate 2,944 downwards.
GAAGCGTCGACGCTAAGCTACACCGCCGGGCCTTGCAGCCCCACCGCGTAAACCTTATATCGAGCACAGAAGCCCGTCCGAATTTGATCGGACGGGCTTCTTGGTGGGTATCATGGTTGGACGATCATTAGGAGGTTTTCCCTACATGGAATTGTTTGAGCCGATTCTTCATTTCTTTGAGCAACGGTGGGTCCACAACATCATCTGGGCCGTCATCTTGGCGATAGGCACCGCCGTCGCCGCCAAGGTCGTATCCAAGACCCTGAACCATCTGCTTAACCGAGACGATAACCCGCTTCCGGCATCAAGTATCTTCATCAACATCGCGCGCGCCGTCATCTGGATGATTGGCGGCAGCTTTATCCTCGACAACTGCTTTGGCATTAACGCAAACGCGCTCGTCGCCGCTCTTGGCGTCGGCGGCATCGCCATCTCGCTCGGCTTTCAGGACACGCTGTCAAACCTTATCGGCGGCATGCAAGTGACCTTTATGGGCATCATCAAACCCGGCGACAATATCGAGGTCGGCGGCGTATCCGGCGTGGTCCAAGACATCACTTGGCGTCATACAACGATTGAGGATGCCTGTGGACAGACCATCATTGTGCCCAACTCCAACATCTCCAAGAACACGCTCGTGCATTTGATGCCCTTTGGACGCGTGGCCGTGCCCGTTGCCGTAAAGGACACGTCTAAGTGGGCTTCCCTTGACGTGCTGGCAGACGAGCTCACGAGCGCAACCAAAACGGCCGTCTCGCCCATCTCGGGCTTTGACAAAGAGCCCTACGTGCTCTTTAGCGAAATCGGCGACTTTGGCATCAAAGGAAAGATCATCTTTATCGTCAGCGACGACAGCACCACTTTCACCGCTGCCGACGCCTGCATCCGCGCCATCGCCCCCATCATCGCCTAAACCACCGCAAAGGGGTCAGGCATCTTTGTAGTGGTTTTCATTCGTGGTACCATGGTTCATATAGTTGTTTAAACGACTAAGGGAGCAACATTATGGAAGAGGCCTATCGTCAAGCACGCAAGCGCGGCGAGCAAGGACGTCGACGCGCCATTAGCCAAAGCGAGCATCCATACCTTACGGACCTCGATAGCTTGGTTGCTCAGCTCCCCTTAGGTCAGCGAGAGAATGTCGGCCTGCGGGATATTCCGCTCGAAATGGTCGTCGGCACGGTCACCAAGGGCCGTCAGTCCGCCTTTTCGTGTAACTTTATGCCCCTGCTTCCGTTTAGCACCGAGTTCGCCCGCAAGTGGTCCAACCTCTACGACATCCAGGTGACCGAGGGCTATCGCGACCCCGTCATCGTCACCGAGTTCATGCATCGGTTCTATGTCCAAGAAGGCAACAAACGCGTCAGTGTCCTCAAATTCCTAGACGCCCCGACGGTTTCGGCCAAGGTCACCCGTCTCTACCCCGGCACATGGGATTCCGTCGAAAGCCGCCTGTACGGCGAGTTCTGCGCGTTTTGGCGCGTCTGCCCCCTATACGAGATCGAGTTCTCGCGTGAGGGAAGCTACGAAACGCTCGCGAAGATGCTCGGTCAGAACCTTATCGAAAAATGGCCGCAGAAAAAGGTCGACTACCTGCGCCACACTTTCCTGCTCTTTAAGCGTGCCTACCTTCGCGCAGGCGGCGATCACCTGGACATTACGCCCGCCGACGCCATGCTCGTCTACCTCAATGTGTACAACCAGGACCGCCTGCTGGATACGCCAACGGATATCGTCGTAAACCGCCTGTGCAAGATCTGGCGCGAGCTGGTCATTGCCGGCAAAAATGACGAGGACAAGGTCGATCTTGTCGAAGCACCGAGCGTCGACGAGGAGGAGACGCCCGCCAAGTCCACCTCTGGCGTGCTCAACTTCTTTATGGGCAAGACCGTCTACTCGACGGCCAACCCCCTGCGCATCGCCTTTATCCATGAGTTCCCCTGTGCGACGTCGAGCTGGGACAGCCTGCACGACCAAGGGCGTCAGTATCTCGATGAGCACTTTGGCGGTATCGTGCGCACCGAGGCGTTCGAGGACTGTCACGATCCGGATGTGTTCTACGCCGCCGTGGAAACGGCTGTCAAACATGGAGCAAACGTCATCTTCTCGACCTCGCACCGCCTGATGGAATACACGCTCAGGGCTGCCGTTGAGTATCCCCGGGTTCGGTTCCTCAACTGCTCTATCGGCCTTCCCCATCAAAGCGTCCGTTCGTACTTTGGCAAGATGTACGAGGCCAAGTTTCTGCTGGGCGCCCTTGCGGCCAGCATGGCGGACAACCACCGCATCGGTTACCACGCGTCGGTCTTCGCCTCGGGCGCACTCAGCGAGATCAACGCCTTTGCGATTGGCGCCTCGCTGCTCGACCCGCGCGCGCAGGTCATCCTCACCTGGGGCGATGTTCCCGCCGGTGGTCTTGCCGAAGCCATGTGCCGCGAAGGCGTAAGCGTCATGACCGGCGCTGACATGTCAAAGTCGCTCGAAGACCCAACGGCCTACGGGCTTCACCGCTTGGTCGACGGCAAAGTCACCGGCATCGCCATGCCCGTATGGAACTGGGGCCGTTACTACGAGCTCATCGTTCGCAGCCTTCTTCACGGCACGTGGGACGAGACCAGCGACGACAACCAAGTGCGCGCTGTCAACTACTGGTATGGCATGAGCTCCGGCGTTATCGACATCCGTTACGCTCCGGGCCTACCCTACCAAACGCGCAAACTCGTGCAGTTGCTCCGCAACGGCATTGTTGTGGGATCCATCAACCCCTTTGGCGGCGAGCTCCACAGCCAGAACGGCGTGGTACAGATTGAAGGCTTCCCTCCGCTGCCGAGCACGCAGATTGTCGAGATGAATTGGCTGGCGGACAACGTGGTAGGCACCATTCCGCAGCTCGACGATGAGCCGAAAGTCCCTGCCCTATGAAAATCCTTGCCATAGCCGATAC
>USMH01000088.1 GCA_900555745.1 uncultured Collinsella sp. | reverse complement strand
ATGGGAGGCGGCATATCATGGGCTACAACACTTCAAGCGCAGCACTCGCCTATGATATGAACGCCATGCCCGCCTATCGTGAGGCGCCGCAGGCCCCCGTTGCTCCCCGTGAGCAGCGCGCGCCGCGCTTTGATGTCTACACGGGCGCGGGCCGTCAGGCAAACCAGGCGGTAAGCCCGGTTTTCATGAGCGTTCTTAAAACGTTTTGCATCATTGCGGCTATCTTCATGACGATCGGCGTCGCCCGCGTGGCGCTCGCCGGCGTTACGGCCCAGGTGCTCAACAGCAACGCCGAGCTTACCAGCACGCTTGAAAAGGCGACCGATGAGAGCTCCGACCTGGAGGTCATGCATTCGGTCTATGGCGCCGACACGCGCATTCGCGACCTTGCGGGCGCTTATGGCATGGTGGAGCCCAGCGAGAGCGTTACACTTGACTTTTCGCAGGATGCAGCCGCGGGCGCCAACGCGACCGCGACCGCTCAGTAGCAAGACGGTAGCTGAGTATGACAAATGACTATCGCCGCGGTTCCGATGGGGGCCGCGGTTCTGGACGTCCCTCGTCGCGGGGACGTTCTGGTTATCAAGGAACGGGTCGGCAATCTTACAACGTCGGGCAGTCCCGTGGCAACGACCCGGCGTCGCGACTTCGCGGCTCGGGCGGCCCTCAAGTGCATAACACCAGGTCGCGCAAGAGTTCGTCGACCGAATGGCTCACAGGCGCACCTCTGCCTCGCCGCAAAGCCGTCATGGGCTTCATCGGGCTTGGCTTGGGCTTGGGCGTCTTTCGCCTTGCCGACTATCAAATTGTCGAAGCCGATAAACTGCGCGAGCGTGCCGATGCGCGCCGCCTGCTTGCGCAGACCCTCTATGCCAAACGCGGCACCATCTACGACCGCAACGGCAACGTGTTGGCGTCGTCGGTCGAATGTCGCAACATCGCCGTGAACCCGCAGCTTGTCGAGGATGTTGACAAGACGGTGTCGGCGCTGGTCAAGGCAACTGGAATCGATAAAAAGACCTGCCGCAAGCTCGTTGAGTCCGATGGAACCTGGGTGTATATCAAGCGCCAGGTGGACGAAGACGATGTTGCGGCGCTGGAGAAGAAGAACCTGCCCGGCGTGCTTTTTGAGCAGGCCATGAAGCGCGTATATCCATACGGCAATCTGGCATCGCAGGTGCTGGGTGTAGTGAATGTAGACAACGACGGCTTGACGGGTCTCGAAAAGCAATACAACAAGCTTCTGACCGGCACGAACGGTTCTCTCGTACGCGAGCGCGCGAGGGACGGCAGCTATATCGCGGGCGGTGCCTATAAAAAGGTGGCTGCGGTCGACGGCGTTGATATCGTGACGACGCTCGACGTCAATATCCAGCGTGCGGCCGAGGATGCCCTGGCAGAGGCAGTTGAGAAGACTAAGGCCAAGAACGGCTCGGCGCTGGTCACCGATCCTACGACAGGCGAGATTTTGGCAGCCTGCTCGTACCCGACCTACGACCAGACCGATCTGGAGAATGCCAAGACCGAGGATATGAATCTGCGCCTGGTCACCGACGCCTACGAGCCCGGCTCGGTCTTTAAGACGCTCGTGGCGGGCGCCGGCTTCGACTTGGGCGTCGTGCGATCGAGTACGTCGTTTGAGGTGCCGGCGAGCATCAAGGTGGGCGACGATACCGTCACCGATGCCGACAAGCGCGACTATGCCATGACCATGGATGTGCGCGAGATGATGCGCCGTTCGTCCAACGTGGGCTTTGTCCTGGTGGGGCGCAAGATCGGTGCCGACGACTTTGCCGCCTATGTGGACAAGTGGGGCATCGGTCACAGCTCGGGTGTCGATTTTCCGGGAGAGAGTCTGGGTATCGTCAAGGAGCGTGACCAGTATGACGGCGCCACGCTGGGCTCGATGAGCTTTGGACAGGCACTGTCCGTCTCGCCGATTGAGATCGCACGTGCCGTGGGCGGCATCGCCAACGGCGGCGTGATGATGACACCGCACTTCTATAAGTCCAGCAAAGGCGACGAGAAGGACTGGGGTGAAGGCGAGCGCGCGATTTCGGAGGACGCCGCATCCCAGGTGACATCGTGCATGCAGACGGTCGTGTCCGAGGGAACGGGCGTTGGCGGCGCGGTTGACGGCTATGACGTGGCGGGTAAGACCGGTACGGCCGAACGTGCCGACGAGAACGGCGGCTACCTCAAGGAGAACTACATGTCGTCCTTTATGGGCTTTGCACCGGCACAATCGCCCAAGGTGCTGTGCTATATCACGCTCGACGGAACGCCGAGCGGCTCAGATGCCGCTGCGGTGCCGTTCCAGTCCATTATGGCCAACGCGCTCGACGTGCTGGGTATCCCGCACACGAAGTAGGGGGTTACAATCTTTGGGGCGTTGTTTGTTGTCCCATATGAGGGTGTTCACATGCCCTGCACCACGCATGTGCGGCGCTGGGATACAATACGCCGATAGCATTATTAGGTTTACAGGGGAGCTGCAATGATAGAGATCGCCGTCAACAACCTCGCGGCCGCAACAGGGGCCCGAACCGTGACGGGAGAAGCCGATCGGGTATGCCGCGGGTGCGTTATCGACTCGCGCCAGGTCGAGGAAGGGACGATTTTCGTCGCCTTTCCCGGTGAAAACGTCGACGGCAATGATTTTGCTTCCCGTGCCGTCCAGTCGGGTGCCGGCGCCGTCGTGATGACGCGTGAGCCCGAGGCTGAGCTGGTCTCGCTGGCGCAGGACAAGGGGTGCGCCATCCTGCTGACCGATGATCCCGAGGAGTTTCTGCTGCGTTTGGCGCACACGTATCGCCTGGAGCTTGGCTGCCTGGTCGTTGGCATTACCGGTTCCATCGGCAAGACGACGACCAAGGACGTGCTCGCCGCCGTGCTCGCCAAGCGCTATCGTGTCTGGGCCACCAAGGGCAATTTCAATAACCTGATCGGCATGCCGCTCACGGTGCTTTCCGCTCCGGCCGATACCGAGGTCCTGGTGCTCGAGATGGGCATGAACCATTTCCACGAGATTGAGCGCCTGTCCAAGTCCGCCAATCCCAACCTTGCCATCGTGAGCAAGATTGGTACCTCTCACATCGGCATTTTGGGCAGCCGCGAGAACATCGCCCGCGCTAAGGCCGAGATTGTCCAGGGTATGCGCGCCGCCGGCGACTATTTGCCGCTGCTGGTTTTGGGCGGCGAGGACGACTTTACGCCGTTCATTCGCGATACGTTCGCCCAGCCTGCTGGTATCGACGTGATGCTGGCCGGCGTCTCGGACGATGATGAGGTCCGCGCCCGCGACATTCGTGTTGATGACGAGGGCCGTCCGGTCTTTACGCTCGATTTTGGCCAGGGCGAGACGATCGATACCATGCTTGCCATCCCCGGCGTGCAGTCCGTCCCAAATGCCGTTAAGGCCGCCGCGGTTGCCTATCGCCTGGGCCTGACGCCCGAGCAGATCGATGCTGCCTTTAGGGGCCTCACGATCACCGGTCACCGCCAGGAGATCAAGCGCGCCAAGAGCGGTGCCCGCGTCATCGACGATTCCTATAACGCCAGCGCCGAATCCATGGCTGCTGGTCTCGATTTACTGTGCTCGCTTTCGTGCACGGGGTCTCGCATGGCGATCCTGGGCGAGATGGGCGAGATGGGCGATGAGGCTCCTCGCATGCATGAGCTCGTGGGCGCCTATGCCGCCGCCAAGAAGCTCGACATGCTGGCGTGCGTGGGTGGTGAGCTGGCCCAGCTTATGGCCGATGCCGCGCGCATGATGGGCATGGACGAGGACCGCATCCAGGTGTTCTCCGATTATCAGCAGGTGCTCGACCACATGGGCGGCGCGCTTGAAAAACATGATGTTGTACTGGTCAAGGGTTCCCGCTTTGTTGAGCTCGACCGCTTTGTGGAAGGTGTGTGCTAGCCCATGTTCGGCAATCCCTCGTATCCAACGTATCAGGCTTTTTTGGGGCTTGGCATCGCTGCCGCCATTGCGCTGCTGCTCATGCCGTGGTGGATCAAGCTGCTCAAGGTCGAGGGTATCGGCCAGCAGGTCCGAGCCGACGGCCCCAAGCGTCATTTGGTTAAGCAGGGAACGCCCACCATGGGTGGCGTTGTCATCCTCGTCGCGATCTCGCTGACCTGCCTGCTGATGGGCAAGCTCACCACCGAGCTCGTGCTCGTGCTGCTCGCCACGCTGGCGACCGGCGTGCTGGGCCTGATCGACGACCTGACCTCCGTTACGCATGGGCGCTCGCTCGGTCTGACGCCTCATGCCAAGATGATCGGCCTAACCATTATCTGTGTCACCTTTACGGTACTTGCCGTCAACTGGTGCGGCGTCGCCCCCGAGATTCGTTTTCCCGGCGGCCTGACGATTGACCTCGGTGTTCTTTCGACTACCATCTGCGGCCTTTCGTTCCCGTGGCTCTACATTGTCTTTTGCTGGCTGATGATCGCCGGTCTTTCTAATGCCGTGAACCTGACCGATGGCCTTGATGGTCTTGCTGGCGGCACCTCTATGATTGCCATGCTCGCCATGGCTGCCATGGCGTTTTTGCACGGAGACGTGAACCTGTCCATCTTCTGCACCGCGTGTGCCGGTGCCTGCTTGGGCTTTCTGTGGTTCAACTGCTATCCGGCGAGCATCTTTATGGGCGATACCGGCTCGCTTGCCCTGGGCGCCGCGTTTGCCTGCACGTCCATCATGACCAACACCGAGGTCGTCTCCCTCATCATCGGCGGCCTGTTTATCGTTGAGACCCTGTCGGTCATGATTCAGGTTGTCTACTTCCACTTTACGCACAAGCGCGTCTTCCTTATGGCGCCCATCCATCATCATTTCGAAAAGAAGGGCTGGGCCGAGACCAAGGTCGTCATCCGTTTTTGGATTATCGCTGCGGCCTTTGGTGCCGTTGGCCTTGCCCTGTTCTTCCAGTTGGGATAGTGGTCTTTCATGTCTCTTGCTGATGTCTTTAGCCTGCTCGTTTTGGGTCAGGGCAAATCCGGTCTTGATGTCGCCCGCTGGGCGCTGGCACATCCCGAGCGCGTAAGTGCCGTTACCGTGTATGGCGGTGGCACCTCTGAGCCCAATGACGCCACGCGTGCGCTCGAGGCTGCTGGTGCGTCGTTTGTCTATGGGACCGAACAGGTCGAGGGCGCCTATGACGTATGCGTGACGTGCCCGG
>USMH01000087.1 GCA_900555745.1 uncultured Collinsella sp. | reverse complement strand
AGGCGCTTGATGAAGGCGGTCTCGCTATGAAGCGGGCGATCCATCCCATAAAGGCAGATATGATGCGTTTGCACAGGATGTTTCCGGCGAAGTTTGGTCTTGCGCTTATGCTGGCGTTCGGCCTTCTCTTCGGTGTCTTTCTAAAAAACGGAACAACGTTGCTCGCCTTTGGCAATAGCGTTTTTGGGGAGGATATTGGTTTCTGCTGGAATGTAATCGATCCTTCTGCACCCGATGAGTCCCTTGTGCGCAGTGCTTTTGCCGGCACGTCTCTGTTCGTTCCGCTCATCGTTTGCCTGGCGATTTTACAGGAGCGCGGCTATGAAGAGGGACACCGAATTTCTTCAGCAAGAGGTCTTACCCGCTTTAATGGGGTCCTAGCACATGTGCTTTCGTTTGCTTTAATAATTGGCGTAGCATATAGTGCGCTTTGCCTTCTTCTTTTTGCAATAGCCATAATACGTGGAGGGCATAACCTCTCGCACGATATGCTAACTGCATTTTTGCCTGCAATGATAGTCAACGCTGTATTGGTGATATCGGTTGCGCTGGAGACGGTGACCATCTATCGGATTACAGACAGCGCTGTATTGAGCGGGGCTGCGATAATTATTGGATTTGTCATGAGCTTGACGCTCTACGGAACCTTCCTTCAGGCGCCCATACCGTCCTTGCGATGGATTTTCCTTCTTCCGGGGCCGTATCTTGGAGTCGGATGTGCCCTTGGGTATAGCGATATGGGTCAGCTGACACTTCTGGGATACGGCGTGGCAGCCAGCTGTCTATCGGTATTGATTTACGCTCTCGTGAGCTTTCGTGCTGGGGGTGCGCTCAATGGCTCGCCAGACTAGAAGATTTCTTCATTCAGAATTGAGGCATGTGAGCAAATGGACGTACGCCTTAATCCTGGTAATTTATGCGTGCATGGTGGTATTGCAGCTTAATTCTTTCCCGATGTGGTTCTGTAGCCTCCGTGAGAACAGTTTCTTGGGCTTTTTCCCAGACCCGACACTTCGGCTATCGGCAGAGGATGTCCTTCTATTTGGTAATGCAGAGGTTTTCCGCGGTCTGCTGTTCAACGTGGCCCCGTTGGCTCATGCATTGTTCTTTCCGTTCATCGCGGCTTGCATTGTGCCGCGCTTTGTCAGTTCGGGCTTTATTGAGGAATCGTGGGGGTTGTCGGAGGCTCGGGGAGGGAAGCGTGTGTGCGCTATCGTTGCGCGAGTGGTGCTGTCTTCTTTTGCCCTTTTGGGCGCATTTATCCTGTCAAGTGTCGTTTTGTACTGTCTTAACTGCGTAATCGTTTTGGATGCTCAGCAGTATTTCAACCTGAATATTTTTTGCTATCGACTTCTTCTGGCGAGTGTCGTCTGCCTTGCATATGTGGTCTCTTGCGTGATTGCTGTTTCCTATTTTGGGTCCGGCTTCGGTCCGATTGGTATGCTGCTGCTTGTCAATGTTGTAGCGATCTACATACAGCTCGGGGCCAATTCCATGCTTCCGCTTCCGTCCTCGATGCTCATGTGGATTTGCGGTGTGACCCCGTTGGGGGACGGCCAATGCGTTTCGATTTTAATTGACTGCCTAATAAACGTAGCAAGCGTTTTTGCCATCTGCTTCACTATCGACCGATTGCGGTCGAGATTTCTTTGATTGTTTGTGAGGGATAATCATACCGAGCAAACCAAATGCAGGCGGGCGGGCACCGTGGCTGGTGTTCGCCCGCCTGGCATAGGAGGCTTTAACCTGAGTGATTTGCGAGCTAGCGAGCCTGCTTGACCTTTGCCGCTGCCTCGACAAACGACTTCCACAGGTTAAAGTCGGTCTCGAGCGTCTTCCACGTGTATTCAGGGTGCCATTGCACGCCCAGGCAGAAAGGCTGGCCTTCGACCTCAATACACTCGGGAACGCCGTCGGTTGCCTTGGCGACCAAGCGTGTGCTTTTACCCAGACGATCGACGCAGCAGTGGTGTGCGGAGTTGGTCTGGATCAGCCTGTGCCCGCCAACCGCGCGCTCCAGCAGCGAGCCCGGCACGACCTCGACAGGATGCACGGGGTCGTTGAGCACGTGGGTATGGCACCACTGCGTGCGGCCCTCGCGCGCGCCCAGGCTCGGCACGTCCATGCACAGGGTGCCGCCGGTGGCGACGTTGAGCAGCTGCGTGCCTCGGCAGGTGGTAAAGAGCGGCTTCTTGGCGCGAAGTACCTCGTTAACCAGCTTAAACTCAAAACGGTCGCGAATCTCGCAGCACAGCGTGGGGTCGTAAGGACGCTCGTCGCCCCAGCGTTTGGGGTTGACGTCCGGACCGCCGGGAATGGCGATGCCGTCGGCGATTTCCACGTAATGACGGATAACGTCGACGTCTTCGGTAATGGACATCTGCAGCGGCAGACCGCCGGCGGCAAGGATGGCATCGACAAAGACGCTTGCGATTTCCTCGTTGGGGGAGAGCATCTCGGTAAAAAACGGCTCTGCCTCTTCCCAGCGCGGTGCGACGAGGATGAGTGGGCGGTCGGCGGGGGCGACGTCGACGTGCGGGGTGTAGGACGATGAAGTACGAGTTCCGATCATAGGTGTTGCTTTCGAATCCGGGTGGACATGGCACGGGGGCAGAGCGGGGCAAACGTTACTGATGAATTTGCCCGCGTGGCAATTGGCTTAGTGGCCCTTGATGGAGTTGAGGAAGTCCTGGGCGCGCTTGGTCTGGGGGTGGTCGAAGAACTCGTCGGGCGTGCCGGTTTCCACGATCTGGCCGTCGGCCATAAACACGACGCGATCGGCCACGCGACGGGCAAAGTTCATCTCGTGCGTAATGACGATCATCGTCATGCCCTGCTGGGCCAGACGGACCATGACCTCGAGCACCTCGTTGATCATCTCGGGGTCAAGGGCGCTTGTGGGCTCGTCAAAGAGCATGGCCTTGGGTTGCATGGCGAGTGAACGGGCGATGGCCACGCGCTGCTGCTGGCCGCCCGAAAGCTGCGCAGGCACCTTATCGGCCTGCTCGGCAACGCCCACGCGGCCCAGCAGGTCCATGGCGCGCTCACGGGCCTCGTCCTTGGAGACACCCAGCACATCGACCGGTCCCAGCATGACGTTCTGCAGTACGGTCATATGTGCGAACAGGTTGAACTGCTGAAACACCATGCCCAGCTCGGCGCGCATGCGGGCAAGATCCTTGCCTTCTTGCGGCAGGGGCTCGCCCTCGATGAGGATCTCGCCCGAGTCGATGGTTTCCAGGCGGTTGATGGTGCGGCACATGGTCGACTTGCCCGAGCCCGAGGGCCCGATCACAACGACGACCTCGCCGCGGTCGACCGAGAGATTGATGTCGTTGAGGACATGCAGATCGCCATAGTGCTTATCGACGTGCCTGAGCTCGATCAGCGGCTGATTGCCGGTGGAAGAGGTGCTCTGTGCCATGGTGCTCGGCTCCTTATGACTAGAAATGGTAAAGCGTTAGCGGATGATGGTCGCGCCGGTCTTGTGCGAAACGTAGACGGCGGCCTTGTTAATTGCGACGTTGATGAGGATGTAGATGACCGCGATTACCAGGTAGACCGACACGAGCGCGTCGTAGTTGGTAATGAGCACGCGGGCGTTTTGCATGAGGTCGGGGTAGCTCACCACGTAGGCGACGGTGGTGTCTTTGACTACGACTACAAGCTGCGAAATCAACGACGGAATGATAAACCGAATAGCCTGCGGCAACACGATTTTAAAGGTGATTTTGGCCCTGGAGAGACCGAGTGCCTGGGCGGCCTCGACCTGGCCGCGCGGCACGGCGTTGACGCCGGCGCGGAAGATCTCGGCCAGCACGCCGGCGGCAGCGAGCGCAACGGGAAGCGTGAGCATCCAAAACGACGGCAGCGCAATTTTGTACTGGGGCAGCACCAAAAAGAAGAAGTAGATGAACAGCAGGCTCGGTACGCCACGGAAGAAATCGGTGAGCACGCGGCAGACCAGCTGCAGCGGCTTAATGTCGCTGGTGCGGCCGAGCATAAGGGCTAAGCCCAGCACCAGCGCGATGGCGCCAGCGGTGAGTGCGACTTTAATGGTGCCCTCAAAGCCGGCAAGCAAGAACTTCCAGGTGGTGAGGTGCGTAAAGAAATACCAATAGTGGACCGAAAGCTGGCCGGTCACATAAAAGCGCTGCAGTACCAGGGCGACGAGCGCGGCGACGGCGACGAGTGAGATGGCGGTGCCGATGCGAATCTTGGCGCGCATCTTGGGGCCGGGAGCCTCGTAGAGCGCATCGCGCATGGTAAGCGCAGGGGAGGAGTGCTTGCTCATCGAAGGATCCTCACCTTCTTATCGATGTAGTTGCCAATGTGGCTCACCACAAAGGCCGTGCCCAGGTAGCCGAGCGCCGAGATAAAGAACGCGGCGACGCCGCCGAGCGAGCGGGTATTGATGTAGCTCACCACGCCGGTGAGCTCCTGCGGTTTAAGCGGCACCTGGCTGCCGAGCGCGGTGGTGAGCATGACGGCGATAAAGAGGTTGGTCATGGGCAATACGCTCGAGCGCAGCGCCTGCGGAATCACGATCTTGGCGAGGATACGGTTAAAGCTCATGCCCAGCGAGCGGGCGGCTTCCACCTGGCCGACGCCTACGGTGTTGATGCCGCTCATAAAGTTCTCGGAGCCAAAGGCCGAGCCCAAGAGGACCGTGGCGACGATAACGCAGGTGCGGTAGGGCAGGACGACCTTGAGCGGCGGCAGCGCGTAGACGACGATGATAAGCAGCGCGATGCCAGGGATGTTACGGAAGACCTGGACATACAGGTCGCCAAAGACGCGCAGCGGCTTGAGCGGCGACACGCGCATCACGGTGACGGCGACGGCCAGCACCATGGCGATGGCAAACGATTCGAGCGTCATGCCCCAGGTTGCTAGCAGCGCGTCGATATAGTTCTGGCCATAGAGCGACCAGAGTTCGGAGAGACTCATGCGGACCTCCCGCCGATAAGGAAAGGGGCTCCCGTGTGTACGGAAGCCCCGACAACTCAGTGAGGAAACAGTTTACCGCAATAAAGCGCATCATGCGTTTCCGTATGGTTTCGTTGCGGCCGTTACCAGGCTTGCTGCCTAGGCGCCGATCTCGGGCAGCTCGGGAACGTTGGTGTCGCCCGTACGGTCGCCGATGCAGATCTGCCACAGCTCGGTCCAGGTACCATCGTCTTCGATCTTCTTGAGGAAGTCGTTGACAAAGGCGACGCCGTCGGAATCGAGCGGCAGACCGATGCCAT